>CANHVD010000091.1 GCA_947463775.1 Planctomycetaceae bacterium
GATACGGCTTGAAGTCATTCTGCCGTTCGAAACCTGCGAACATGTGGTGGAATATCTGCGGACAAACATCATGCCACTGCATCACCTGACGGTATGCGTTGAAACCGTCGAAGTGGCTCGAATTACGTCTTTCGTTTCAACGGCTGAAATGAACGTCGTGCACAAGTCGGGCCATTAGTTTTCAGCAGCGAGCCACGTTTCTATTCGAGAGGCGGCTCCTGTGAATTCAGTCCATCTGAATTTGCGGGGGCTGGCTCCGAATCCGTTGGTGCATGAACTTCCGCATCAAGTGCTCGTAGCTTGCTGCGAAGGGTCATTCGTGAAATCCCCAGAAGCTCTGCAGCCTGCTGCTGGTTTCCGTGCACGTGTTGCATCACCATTTGCAGTACAATTCTGTCGACACTGCTGCCGACCTGCCGGTAAATGTTGTGCGTTCCGTCTGTCAAAAGTTGACGCGCCAGTTCGGCAACATCAAAACCCGAACTGGAAACATTTTCTGGCTGTCGGTTAGTTGTCGTTGAACTCCCTTCCTGGGGCTGATTGACCATAAGACCTCCGTTGTTGACAGATTTTCGACTGCGACAGGACTCTGGCAGACAATCCGGGGTAATCACGTTGCTGGATGCATGAGCCATCGCAAACTTCAATGCACTTTCGAGTTCACGTACGTTACCTGGCCAATGGTGCTGCTGCAGGATTTCCAGCGTTTCGGCGGTGATCGTGCATGGTTCTGTTTCCGCTTCTTTGGCCGCGCGACGAATGAAGTTCATGACCAACAGCGGAACATCGCCCATCCGTTCGCGCAACGGGGGAAGGTGAATCGTAAAGACGTTAAGTCGGTAATAGAGATCTCTTCGGAAAGTGCCGTCGCGAACCATCTCTTCAATGTTTCGATTTGTGGCCGCGATGATTCGCACGTCAGTCTGAATCGTCGTGTTACCACCGATGCGTTCAAACTGCTGTTGTTGCAATAAACGAAGGGCCTTCGCCTGCGTGGCTGGAGTCATATCTCCAATTTCGTCCAGCAGGATCGTCCCCCCGTTTACCTGTTCGAACTTACCAATACGTCGCTGGTCAGCTCCCGTAAAGGCGCCGCGTTCGTGACCGAACAATTCGCTTTCCAGCAGGGATTCCGGTATCGCAGCGCAATTGATGGCCAGGAATGGTTTCGCAGCCCTCAGGCTATAGTGATAAATCGCTCGGGCGACTAATTCCTTACCTGTTCCGCTTTCTCCAAGGATCAATACTGTCGAATCATTTCCGGCGACGCGTCCGATGGTCTTATAGAGTTCCTGCATCGCTGGGGTGTTACCAACGATCACATCAGCTCCGATGGCCTGAGTGTCCTCCTCCTGCTGGACAATCGCCGGCACTCTTCTCAAGCGGCTGACTTCCAAGGCTCTGGCGACAACGTCTTTCAGATGGTGAAGATCCACAGGCTTAGTCAGATAGTCAAACGCTCCTCGGCGAGTCGCTTCAATCGCCGTTTCGGTGCGTGAGAACGCCGTCATGACGATCACCGGGACGCGTCCATCAATTTCGCGGATCTTTTCGTAAGCTTCGAGCCCCGTCATATCGGGGAGCCGCACATCCAGTAAGACGGCGTGAGGGCGATGCACTCTGAAAGATTCAATTCCTTCACGACCGGATGATGCTGTCAACACTTTCAGCATCGGCGCAGACAGGCTGGCTTGAAGACTGAAGGTAATGTTTGGTTCGTCGTCAATCACAAGTAAAGTTGATGGCACAAATCAGCCTCGTTCAGGAAATTGCCGGAGTTCCACGCGACCATCACAGTATGCATCAATGGTCCGGGAAAAGGCAGCCGGGATTTCGACATGGCAAACGAATAGTGAATACTGCTCCACCCCTTTCACCATTCCTCGCACTGATTGTGCCACCGTGGGCCACAATGATTCGTTCACAGATGGAGAGTCCCAGACCAGTGCCAGTTTCCTTTGTCGTCATAAATGGCTCGAAGACTCTGGGAAGAACTTCAATCGGAAAGCCAGGCCCCGTATCGGTTAACACAATATTGACCCACTCGGAGTCCGGAACATTTCGCACTCGTAATGCATCGTGAAGAGAAAACATCTCATCCGCGTTTTCTGTCGACTGTGTCAGCGTCACATGTACGCAGCCTCCATCAGGCATGACATCAAAAGAATTCAGATAGAGATTCAACAGCACCTGTCTTAGTTGTGGGCCGTCAACAACACAGCAGACCGGATGATCGGGCAGTTCAAATTCCAGCCGCACATCATTCCGAATCGATTGAGTCCTGACCAGTTCTGCGGATCGCTGGATGATCTCACGGATGTCTGTACGAGCGGCTTCAATTGCCGGGGGACGAGCAAAGTCGAGAAATGACTGAATGGTCTTTTCGAGTCGACAGATTTCCTCATTAACAATCCTCAGTTCCTGTCCTCGCAAGGCTGCATCGCCACCCTTTTCAAGTGTCGCCTGGACGAGAACTTTGATCGGCATCAGTGGATTACGAAGCTCATGAGCCACGCCAGCGGCCAACTGCCCGACAACGGCCAGTTGTTCCCCGCGAAGGACTTCCATCTCACGACATTGTAACCGCTCCACAACTTCACCGATCTCATCTTCCAGTTGACGAATACTCAATTCCAACCCCTGCAGATCGCCAAAGTGTGAAATCTGTACCGCATCCGTAGCACCTCTCAGCTTCCCGGCCACGCTCCGCACGGAAACGTCTAACTGGATAAACGATCGAGTAATCGCTCTTGCAATGGCGAGTCCAAAAACAAGTCCGGCGATGCTCCCTGTAATGCCTAACAGCAGAAATCCTATTCGCATCTGTCGTGCTGTTGCGGTCCCTGACTCTGTCGTGCGATCGACGACAGAGCGATTGTGGCCGATACATTTGCGAATTGGCTCGAAAATTCGGTTCTCAAGAAAAGTGCTGCTCAGTTGATTCAGCTCCTGGTCTCGTTCCGATGCCGGAACGTTCTTCAATAGTCCATCAAAACGCTTAACAAACTCCACATAGCCTGCATCAACGATAGAAATCAACTCAGACTCAGTGTCGGTCCGAGCCAGCTGCTTTGTCAGCTCGATTGGCTTTCGAGCCTTTTCAAGTAAATCAGAGATATTCGCCAGATGCCGATCTTCGTGAGTTCGGAGATAGAGATTTAGTTCATGCCGAATATCGCGTACGACAATGTAGAGTTCTTCAACGGCCAGCATTGCGTTGACCTCACGAGTGATGAGGTCGGCGTTTGTCTGCTGCTGTTGTTCAACATTGGACGCCGCAAGAATGCCAACTCCCAACAACAGCAGGCTCAGGGCAAACATTGGCCCCGCCACATTCAGCATGATCGTGGATTTCATCGCGCAGCCTTCATCGCCTTCTCACTATTTCGGTCTAACTCTGGTCATCAAGGTCTTCGATCTCCATCGAGCAGTCGTGCATTGTACTGGACGAATCAGCTCACCAGTAACCGTGCTTCAAATCTGGCTAGCCAGAGTAGTTTCGGAACGTCTCACGGGACGAAACCGTTCTCGCTGTGAAGCACAGGCTTTCAGTGTGTCGATCAGAATCTGCCGATTCTGAGGAGAGAGCTGATCAATTCGCACGGACTCTGTCACCCCGGACTTTCGAGAGTGAAAGCGAAATGCAGTTCCATCGATCGTCCATCGTTCGAGGTCATCCCACGGCACTGTGAAGCCTACGAGACCTGGAGTGACGCTGATTCCATGGGAATCGACCCTCAGAACGCCGAATAACTCGCGAACCGTCATGGGAATAAGAGCGATTCCAAGGAGACAATAAACAGCCGACACAAAGGCCACATTCGCCTGCAATGGATGAGAAGTTGCAATCTCCGTCGCAAGATAGGCCCCAAGACTAATTCCAAGCACGGTTCCCGCCAAGGTGCGCAGTCCCGCGCCCAGTCGTTGGCGGAAGAAGCGAACTACGACCGGAGTGGATGGAATCAGCACGGAGTAGCAACTCTCATTTGCCGCAGATGGCTGATTCTCGGGTTGCTGAACTATATGGTGCACTTCGACAGGAAGCTTTTGCGCCGAGCTCTGTGTCCGGCGAATAAAACAGGGGGCTGATCGCCCAACAATCGTGAGCTTCACAGAGCTGGCGACTGTCGGTTCTACATCACGGCTATCTGAAACAGAAAGAATTGCTTGCATGATAAACTCCAAACAGGAAAAGACTTTTTTAACTTCAGTGGCTGCATGAGACGAGTTGTCCCGTCGCCGAAACATGTCTCCGAAGGCATCCTTCAGAAAACGCTCGCGATGTATCGGCGATACTAACGACTGTGGACTAAGCCGGTGATACTGCCAGGCGGACCCCGGATGCGTGACTGGACATAGCCTGCATACGGTCCATACCAAGAATCTCAACTTTAACCCCGGTATTCGCCGCTTCCTTGGCAAAATGATTCAGCTGGTCACATGTCGTATGATCAATCAACGGCACTCGTTCATCGATATGCACACAGACGGTCGACGCATCGGACGGCACGGCATCCAGTTCCTCACTCAGCTTCATTGAACTGAAACAAACCAGCGGACGAGTGACATACATGTGATAAGTTCCATCCACGAATTCCTTATGTTCGACCGGGTTCTGGAAGAAGCCGATCAGGCTCTCGATTACCGTGACAGGAGCGTCCATGTGCAGCACAACGGAACGAGCATTTGATGGAAGATTATTGAGTTCTTTCCGGAGCTTGCGAGAATTCAGCCAGACCACCGGCTTCTCTACGTGAATGTGGTACTCGCCGTCGATCCACTCTTTTCGTCCAACCGGATTTGCGAAGAGGTCCAACAAAGAGGATTTCTGTGCCGCCGTAGCTGGCTGTGCTTTCAAAGATTTTCGCACCAGCCATGCATTCAACACAAACTTGGCTGCAACACCAGCGATGATGCCCCACAGCAGATCAGTTGCCAGCGTGGCTACGAGAGTAAATGTAAAGATCCCGAGTTGCTCTTTGCCAATATGGGCCATGTGCCGCCAAACAGCCGGCTCACACATTTTCCAGCCGGTGAACAACAAGACCGATGCCAGAACACCCAGCGGAATCATGTTGATCAGCTTATAGCCAACCGCGATGTACAGAATCAGGCAGATCGAGTTTGTGAAGTTGGCCCACAGAGTGCGTCCGCCAGCTGCGACGTTAACCTTGCTCTTCACCCCGCCTGGGATAATTGTCAAACCGCCAAGCATACTTGAAGCAATGTTCGAAATAGCCATCGCCATCAAAACTCGATTCGGATTTGAGCGTCGACGATAAGGGTCGATTCGATCGACCGCCATCGCTGTGGCTAACGATTCAACACCGTCGATCATGGTCAAGAGAACGACCGCCATGAAGGCTGCATACCAGAGATCTCGCCTTGCAAAGAGTTCCGAGAAGTGAGGAGTCTGAATGCTGCTGAACAGGTTGCTGGGGATGTTCATCAGAAACTTCCCTTCGTTCAGACTGCCAAGTCCAACGACTTGCCCGACGATGACCCCAAGGATCACGGCCAGCAATTGAGGTGGCAGTACCTGAAAGAGACGTACCTTTTTCTGGAGACCAGCAAAGGTAAAGAGAGCAACAAGCGTTACCATAGCTGTAATGAAGACGGGCGTCGTTGCATTCGTCGCACACTCCGGAATGGCCAGCACGTACTGATAAAACTCATGAGCATGCACAGTCCCCGTGAAGCCAAAGAATGGCTTAAACTGCTTGACAATAATCAGCATCCCGATCGAGGCCAGCATTCCTTCGACCACGGCCACAGGTATCAGAGACGCGTATCTCGCAAGACCCAGCAGACTGATCACAAGCTGACAACAGCCAACCATGAAGATCACAACCAGCAGGAATGGATACCCAGCTCCCACGCCTTGAGCATCACCGGCCCCGCCCAGTGAAATCATCACAGCCATCAACGCTGGCGCAAGTCCCGCCGCTGGCCCGCTAATTGTCATGTAGGCTCCGCCAATAAACGGAAACAGCAGTCCCGCAATGATGGCAGACATCAGCCCGTAAATCGGTGGACATCCCGAGGCGATAGCGATACCCGATGACAACGGGAGCGATACCAGGGAGACAACGATACCTGAAAGAATATCGTTCCGGATATGCTTCAGCCCTGCGATACCATTCTGCGGCTTCTCGCCGAGCGATACGTCAGAATCATTCTTTTCCGTCATGGCAATTTCCTGTTCAAGCGGACTTTGTTTTCACACCTGATACAGACTCAATGCGATCGCCATGCCAATGTCGCCAATGAGAATGCAGCACTGAACACAAGCCAGAGATGATCACCCTGAAGCCGAGCATGAAATCGAGGAAAAGTCGCTATTTATTGGCATACCTCTTCATCAATAACTGTACAGCTCAGAAAATTTACACTCAGATAAGTGATCTTCAGAGGCCTGGTCGCGGCCAAAAATTATCCCTGAGATTGGCCAGGTGTTGTTCCTCCAATCACGGAGTGTCCGCATGTGCTGCGGACCATTCCCCTTTGACGCATCTGGTGACGGAACGGAGACGATGAACTTAGCCCTTCCGACCAATCTCGGAATACCGCTCATAGTTGATTCTGTCTCCATTCAATTGTGCAGAGACCAACTAGACGTCTGGTTCATGCTGTTTTGCAACGATCACTGAGAATGCACCTGGCGGTTCAGGCAGTTACAATCCCGATGACAATGCCCGCGTTGTTCAGAAACACAGTGGACGCAGAGTCTGACGGGCTACGGCGACAGCGACAGAACCACTCTTATCGCCGCAGGAATAGATCGCGGTGCTACTGAGAGCAGACATAAACGCGGCAAAGGTGTCACTTTCTTGCAGGACTGAGGACAAGTGTTCTGTCCGCAGAAATAAAGGCCGCCCCTAAAACTGGAGGGAGTTGGTCAGGACTTCCCTCACTTCGGCCGTCGAATTAGACTTCGGCCTGAGGGAGCGAATGAACCTCAAGCGGCGGAGTTCATGTGGCACGAGTTAACTGTGCATTGAACAAGGGTCCAGAGCCCAACGTTGTTGGTCTCCACAGGACAATGCACACTCGAAGAAGGGCGATTCTTCAACCCCTCAATTGAGTCAGTACGCCGAATAAGACCGGGACTGGTCTCCCGCAGAGATTGCAAAATCATGCGGAAAAGAGATCGGTATGGGTGCCAGTCCTGGTTTTACCAGAGTGTCTAAAACAACGCTGCCGCGAATTCCAGTTTTGCGCGAAATGAATGGATCCGAGATGACGACGACACGACGTACTGCGAATTGGACTCTGCTGACCGTAATAGGCCTTCTTTGCGCAATCGCGGCTCCGGTTCAAGCTTATGACCGTGATGCGGGTTTTGTTGAACACGATGTGCAGTCGGCGTTCTCACATATTCGCATCCGCCGGAACGGCTATGTGCGCACTATGATCTTTGTTCGTGACAACGGCGAAGAAGCATGGGAGAGTCAGATGAACCTGAAGTCTCCTCATGTTTTGAAATTCACCTATCTGCAGCACATGTTTGCCAACTACCTGCTGCAACCCAAACAGAGCAAAGTGCTGATCGTGGGGCTCGGTGGTGGATCGATGGTGCATTTTCTGCAAAAGCATGATCCAACGGTGGCTGTGGATGCTGTCGAAATCGACCCTGTGGTTGTGCAACTGGCTGAACGCTTTTTTAACCTGAAGCCACAGAAGAATGTGAAGCTGATTGTGGCTGATGGGTTTGAATACTTTAAGAAGACGCAAACAAAGTATGACACCATTTACATGGACGCATTCCTGAAGCCGTCTGCTGAAACCGATGAGACTGGTGTCCCGTTGCAACTGCGAACGATTCAGTTCTACCAGCAACTGCAGAGTCGGCTGACGGAAGGTGGTTGCGTTGTATTCAATATTAATCCTCACGCAGGACTCGATGAAGATCTGAAGACGATCACCAAAGCCTTTCCGCAGACTTATGTTTTCAGTCTGCCAAATTCTGAAGGAGTAGTCGCAGTCGGTTCAATGCTTCCAGAACGCCGCGAACTGGATGCTCTCCGCGAAGCTGGCGCTGCGATGGATAAGCGGTTCAAAGCCAGCTTCTCCTTTGAAGCTGTTGCCTCTCGACTGCGGAAACCGATCGTGATTAAGGACGGCGAGTAGATCTGTAGAAAGACGGCCATTTGAGGAATCATGCCCATGGAAGTTCGGTTGGACGAGAATGTCCAACGTACTGGGCAAATCCTGCAGTGGTGCGACTGCAGGAACACTGCATTCCCAGCACTGCAGCGTTGGTCATGGTCACTCCGAGAAATCCTGAAACACTGAAAAAACCACCGCTTTTTGTGTGGTTTCGCCGTTCAGCAATTCGTGTGATTGAACGGCACGGCATTTGACTAGTCCCTCTGTGAAACCCATTTATGTGTTCGCAGAGGAGATGAAACATGTCCGTTACGGGTGCGTTTGATGAGAAGAGTGCTGAAGCTCTGCCAAGCCCTGAGCAAGCAAGTCTCGACGGTTATCGGGAGTCCACTTCAGCCCTGGAACGCTTCATCAACAGTTTTCTTCGCGAACAGAACATTCGCTGGATGCTGGTGATTGGGGCCGCCATCGTTTTTGGTTCTTCGCTGATGCTGGTCAGTCGAGAATTCTCCAGTTGGCCTGCGGGACTGAAGTATCTGACAGTGCTGGCCTACACAGGGGTAATCTTCGCCGCTGCTGAAGTCGGTCGCGCACGGCTGGGACTAAAAGCCACCAGTCGCGTTCTGCATGTGTTAACACTGTTTCTGTTGCCAGTCTGCTTTCTGGCTCTGAACTGGGCCACTTCCTCAGGTCTTGCCGGCAGTCTGATGAATGTTGCCGAAGCGATTGCGTGGGGAGTTCCCGCCGCAGCGTTTCTCCTGTTTGCGGCCACTCGAATTTTTGACCATCAATTGCGAGGACGCCAGACCACATTTGTCGCGGCGTATGCGTTGCTATCAATCGCCGGTGCACTGCCGAAGTTGACTCATCCTCTGCTTTCATTCAGCGTTTCGCTGGTGCTGTGGTTTGTGATGAGTGCAGGAATCATCAAAGTGAATCGCCATATCTTCTGGCTGGCTGAAGAGAATCGCTGGCCTCGCATTTTTGCGTTCTTCCCCTCGCTGCTGCTGGGGATCATGTTTCTGATGCTCATGGTGACTCGAACCGCCGTCGGTGTGTCACTCGAATGGATTGGCTTCGGCTGTGTTCTTGTCTCCGCCACAATTCTGATGAACGCTCGAACGGTCGCTGACGTGTTCCGGCAGCGAACCGGAGATCTGGTTCGGCCTCTGCCGTGGTCCATTGTGTTGCCCATGCTGGCAGGTTTAATCTGGATGGCCACCGGACTCGGGCTCGCCTTTGCAGGATTCCCAAAGACCTTCGCGTTGGTGCCAACATGTGCATTGGCGACAGTAATGCTGTTTGTGACAGCTCGCGAAACCAATCATCGCGGATTCGTCTGGGCGGCGTTGGTCACAGGGCTGATGACCTATCAGTTTTCGCCAACACTCTTCCGCGAAACAGCGATGGCCCTTAGAGACGCAGCGGCTGCCGGACTTCAGACCCCAAAGCTTCCGTTTGCGTTTTATGGATTGACCTATCTTCCGTTTATTCTTGGAACCGCAACACTCTACCGTGTCTTCCGGACTCGAGTTGCATCGCATCTGGTTGAGCCACTCAAGACGTTTTCATGTTGCCTGGCAGTCGCTCTGCAGGTTGCCGCGATTACGAATGCTCAGGCCATGTTTCTGGTTTCTGCGGTCAACATCGTCGCGTTCTACCTGTTGGGAATCATTCTTCGCGATCGCAACATCGCAAGACTATCGCTGATCTCGCTGGGTTCATCTGTCACGATGCTGGTACCGTTCTTCACGGCAACCTCCAGCTCGACGCCAATGATCGTTCTGTTAATGACATCGGCATCGTCCATCGCATTGAGCCTGGGAATACTCGGCTGTGTGCTGGCGGTGACTCGCATTGCCGATCGGTTACTCAAGCTCGTGCCTGAGGGCGAATCATCTCACGGCGAGAAATCCCGACTGGATCACCTGGGCGAATCACTGGGACTATTCCTGTCAGGTGGTTTGGCACTCTACTGGATTGCTTTCGCTTTCCGGAACATTGTTCATCCACTGAGTTCTTCAATATCGTGGATTCATTGCCTGCTTCCGCTGACGACCTTTGTGGTTCACTCTATCCGCTATCGCAATCTCTTGAGCGGCTTTGTGTTCTGGGCTCTGCTGCTGACGGGGTTCGTGTTTGTTGCCGTTGAAGCAAACATCAGCGGGGCCATGATCAATTCCTGCCTCACACTCACGTTGGGAATCGGTTCCATCGCCGGAACATTATGGTTCCGGTCCGGACTGACGGCATCAACGCCGAGCATCGGCTTCTCGGCTCTCGTACCAACATCATTGCGAGAGTCAGAGCCGGGAACTACGACTCGCGATGCGTTATTGGTGCCATTTAACTGGCTCAGCACCGGTGTTATGTTTGCGATGACGGGGCTGCTGCATCTTCCAACTCTGTTGTATCACAACCTGAATCACACCGCACTGCCGATGCCGATGGCTACGACGCTGACGATAGTGTGGTTGACGGTTGCGACATTGATGATTGGAAGTCAACTAGCCAGTGTCCTGAGTGCGGTCACGATTCCCTTGTTGTGTTCGTCACTGGCCTTTACAGCGGGGCTTTTCCGTGATCCTTCATGGACGCAGATCTTCGTCATCTGGGCAACGGCTTCATCGGCCTGCAGCATTCTCTTTTCGAGGATGCGAAGTCCTTCGACAGAGTTGGCCTTGATGACCAGTCGAGCGTGGATGTTGGGCACACTGGCTGTTTCCACAACCAGCTTTAATCCTGAACACCGCGTCATTCCTGTCGTCGTGTTGCCGGTTCTGTTCATGATCAACCGACATTCGCTGTCTGGTCTTCAACGAACAATCATTGCCATCCTTGCCAATGTTCACTCTCTTCTGTTAGTTGGGGGAGTGATGGGATTGCAGGGAAATGTGACATCGCTGTTTTCATTCTACGACGAGAATGTTCTGCGAGTTTTCTTTCCGGCCCTTGTCGGCAGCGTGTTTGTCTTTGAATTGCTTCGCCCACGGCTGGAGCAGGAACTGGTGGAAGTCTGGCAAGTGGTTCTTCGCGTCTGCGGAGCAGTTGTGGTTTTCGCAGCCATGGTCCGGGGACTGCCTTCGTTCCCGATGAGTGTCCTCACGGTGGGTACATTCCTTGCGGCAGCGGCATTCGAACTTTGGAATGCAATCCGCCGTCAACAGGAATTCTACGTCTGGAACGCCTTTGCACTGATCGCTGGTTGTGGTGGCTGGATGATCGTCGAACGTCTGATTGTTCCCGGGACAGGGATGTCTCAGATTCTGCTGCTGGTCCTTTCCGCGATCACATTGACCGTTGCAGAGAAGTCCCGAGGCCATCAGCAAGCTGCGATCTTCATCCGACCGATGCGAATGATTGGTATCTCACTGCCAATAGTGGTCTCAGTTCTCGCTCTGTTGCGAACGACGATGGCCGGGGCCGATGTGCGAGGTCTGCAGGCTTTGGCTGTCTTTGGCTGTGCAGCAATTTACTTTCATCAGTGGCTGCTGAGCCGCCGCCGACTATTCCTGCTGCTGGCCGGTGCTGTTGCGAATCTGGCTTTTGTTCTGCTGTGGAGAAGTCTGCACTTCAGCGACCCTCAGTTCTATATGGTGCCGATCGGGCTGTCTGTGCTGGGACTGATCGAAGTCCTGAAAAAGGAGCTGCCGTCGGCTTTACATGATCCGCTGAGATATGTTGGAGCACTCATCATTCTGGTTTCGCCGGTCTTCGATATTCTCAGTGGCAGTTGGGCTCACTTGTTGTCACTGCTGGTGCTTTCGACTCTCGTTGTGCTGCTTTCCATCGGGCTCCGATTGCGAGCTCTGATGTATACCGGGACCGCGTTTATCCTTGCGGATCTGGCCGGAATGATCTTTCGAGCCACCGAAGACCGTATGTCATTGCTTTGGATCGGCGGCCTCGGTCTGGGCGTCGCTGTGATTACTCTCGCCGCGATCTGTGAAAACCATCGTGATCGAGTTCTCGCCCGAATTCGCAGTTTGTCCGCCGCTCTGGCAACGTGGGAATGAAAGTTTCTGTTTTCTGTTAACTCTGTTTCTTAAAGGATCAAGACCATGAAATGGCTCACCCAGTTCAGTTTGATTATGCGTTCCAATCTGACCACTTTAAAAGACAAGATCGAAGACCCCGAGAAAACTCTGCATCAGTTGCTGATCGATATGGAAGAGGAACTGGACAGCGTGCGATCTCGAGTTGCCGAAGCTGTGGCTGACGAAATTCAGATGCGCCAACGGACAGAAAGAGAACGAGCAGATGTTGCGAAGTGGACTGATCGTGCGGCTCAGGCCATGAAACGCAATGACGAAACGACAGCTCGAGCAGCTCTGGATCAAAAGTTGTCAGCTCTGCAGCGAGCCGAACGGTTTGAGCAGGAACTGGGTCGACAGCAAAAGGATGTCCTGAAGTTGCAGGATTCGGTGCGTGATCTGGAAGACAAGATCCGTCAGGCCAAGCAGAAGAAAACTCTGCTGACAGCTCGTCTGGCTCGAGCGGAATCCAGCCAGAAAATCCACGATGTCATGGAACGATCTGCTTCACAGTCCGCGTTTGCACAGTTCAATCGACTTGAGGAAAAAGTTGACCGGCAGGAAGCTCTGAGCGAAGCATGGGATCGCATGGACGGCAAAGATCCTGACGCCATGGAGCTGGAAAGAAAGCTTGATGCAGCAGAACGAAGCGATCGACTTGCGGAAGAACTGGCACAACTCAAGGCCAGCGTTGCAGGGACTTGATCGTTCGCTACGGAACCGTTGCAGATCTATTCCTGGGGCAGTCAAAAGCTGATCGCAATCTCAAACTTCGATGCTTCACTTTTGACTGTCCGGCTTAGTCACCGGACGGATTTCACAAAATGGCCGAACCACCATCAATAGCCATTCGGCACGGACTTTCGGGGGCGATTCGAACATTGCTGCGAGCGTGGTGGGGATCGGATCGCATTCGAACTTCTCCCACAACCGGCAGAATGCTGGCCTTGAAAACCGGCGATCGATTCCTGCTGCTGGATCGGATCTGGATCGTCACTTGTCGCGATATCAAATGCCGCGAATCCTCAGCCCACGTGCGACTGGAAATCAGAAGTGAATCAGAAAATCAAACCGCTGAATTGATCTGCGGTGCGAGCAATGTTTTGTCAGCTCGCCCCGAGCCTGCTGGACTGCGAATTGAGGAGCGGATAATTCCAATCTGGGATGAGGATGTCAGC
>CANHVD010000092.1 GCA_947463775.1 Planctomycetaceae bacterium
GTCAATTGCTGCGCCACACAATGACCTGAAGCACCAATAAACCCAAGCACCACGCTCAAACAAAACGCCGCACAAACACGAGTCGACTTGAACCTGTCCATCAACGCCCCGTTCCGGAAAAATGGTCCTCGTCAGGCAATACGGTGGAGAAGTTGATTCTAGTGTTTCGAAGTATGTTCGAAAAGCGGTCCACCGGTGACGAAGAGCAAGTCCAGATGCGGCAACTTGCTTTTCTATTCTTGCCGTGCCTCAGATCGCCCCATGGCTTCCACCATAAAGTTGAACAGCAACTTGTTGTAATGCGAACCATAAATGCCGTGCCGCGCGGTGGGGTATAACATCAGTTCGAACTGATTGTTGGCCTGCTGCAGGGCATGAACCAGCTGAATTGTATTCTCCGGATGAACGTTGTCATCTTTCAGGCCATGCAATAACAGCAACCGTCCCGTCAGAGAAGATGCAGCTTCAATCACCGACGCCTTCTTGTATCCATCCGGATTCAATTTCGGCGTGGACATGAATCGCTCCGTGTAAATGGTGTCGTAGTTGGCCCAGTCTGTTACCGGAGCACCCGAAATCCCGGCGCTGATGCGATCGCAATGAGTCATCGCGTACGCTGTAAAGTATCCTCCGTAACTGTGACCGCTGAGCCCGATACGAGCAGTATCAGCCCACGGCTGATTCCCCAGCCAATCACACACTGAAATAAGATCCCTTGTTTCTTCGACTCCCAGTTTCTGATACGCAATCCACGCACTGCGAGCCCCATAACCGCTGGCGCTGCGAGGATCGAAAATGATGACGACGATATCCAGGTTGGCGAGCAAATGCTCCGGCAGTCGAGCATTCCAGACATCTTTGACGCCGGGAGAATGAGGCCCTGCGTAGGTTTTCAACCAGATCGGATACTTTTTTGCGGCATCAAAATCCGGCGGCAGAATAAAAATCGCCGATGTCGTTGAACCATCCGCCATCGGAACTTCCCGCAACTCAACTTTTCCGAATCGGTATTTGTTTGTCGGGAGAGAGATCGGATTCTGCAGGATACGAATCTGGTCACCGCGTCCGCTTTTCAGCTCAACGGTGTGCGGTTGATGCAGGTTACTCCACGTATCGATAAAGTGCTTTCCATGAGGACTCATGACTGCAGCATGGTGTCCGTTTTCGGTGGTCAGTCTTACAGCTTCCGTCGCATTTCCAGAAAGAGAAATCTGATAGAGATTCTCTGCAATCTTCGAATCTCGCGTGCCGGTTACGATAGCTTTACCATCGCCTTCGTTGACAGACAACAGCTCGCGCACTTCCCATTCGCCAGTTGTGAGCTGGGTCAGCCCTGAGCCATCTGCGGCGACTCGATAAAGATGCTTCCAGCCGCTTCTTTCGCTGAACAGAAGGAAGCTGCCATCCGCCAGAAAATGTACATCGCCGGGATTCTCAATCCACGCTTCCGTCTGGTCCCTGAGGATCTTTCTGTTCTTTCCATCGGACTCCGTGCAAACGATATCGAGCCACGTCTGGATTCGATTCTGTGCATACCAGAACAAGCCGGAACTATCGGGCTTCCACTGAAAATGAGTCAGAATCAGATCGTGAGAATCGTAAGCCGATGTATCGACCCATTTCGTCGGACCTCCCTTGCGCGGAACGATCCCGAGTCGCACGAGCGGATTCTTGTCGCCGGCCTTGGGATAGTGCCCCACTTCGAACGACTGAGTCAGGGTCGTGTGGTCGCTGATCTGAAATGTCGGTACTTCGGAATCATCAAACTGCTGGTACGCCAAAGACTCACCATCCGGACTCCAGCGATAGGCCTGCCATTTTCGGTTATAGATCTCTTCGAAATACACCCAGTCGGCTTTACCGTTTCGAACATGTTCCCCGGCATCATGGGTCAGTTGGCGGAGAGTTTCCGTCGTGAAGTCAGCAACCCATAGTTCATTCTGTTTCACGAACGCCAGCCCGGAACCGGTGGGACTCAATGTCGTCAGTTCAATTCCGGACGGGACTCCTTTAACAATAGCCGGATCACTGCCATCGGTCCGGATTCGAATCAGAGTTTCTCCTGCTCGAAATACGATGATGCCACGCTTCTGATCTACCTCCAGCCATCCACCCTCTGCCATTGTTTCTGCTTCGAGGGAGGATAAGCCGTCGATCGTCCGCAGGCCGGCGGCGAGCTTTGCTTTGTCGTACCAGTCGGACTCCTCGCCACTCGCGGCGTCAGTCACCTTCCAGCCTTCGGACTTTCGCTGCAGATAACGATCATCATCCAGCCATGTAATTTGCGTCGGGGAAGGGCCCCCAAGCGAAATCCGTTTGTCGCCGTGAACCAGTTCATAGGTCAGCGGCTGCGGTACTGTGGCAGCTCCACCATTTGCTTCCTGAGCAGTCGCGTTGCCGACCATCAAAGAGGCCGAACTGAGCATCGCCAGAATCGCTGCGATTTCACACAACGCAAAGCTACGTTCGGGAGGAGATTCCTGATGCATAACGACACTTTTCCGACGTGCTGTTGACTTGTTTCGTAATGTGAACTGAAGCCGGCATTGTTACTCAGATCACCAATCCAATGCAGGCTGAAGCCAGCACGACAGGCTCACCCGCGACTCAATCAACAACGCGCTGGTGGGCTGCTGCTGTCGCCGAAGTTTATCGATCTCAAATGCGTGTGCCAGCGGCGGCTCAAAAGTGAGCTTTTTCAATACGCAGTTGGACGTTTCTCCAAATGACTGACCGCGTTATCCAACAGAAGCGAACGAAGCTCCAGTACATGCGTACTCCTTCGATTCAGTTTTTGACTTCTGCTCAGACGATTGTCACGAAGTCATTTCTGGAGAGAGTGTTAACGCTTATTCAGCGCGGCTGATTTCTGAGGCACAGCCTATCAGCGAGACTGTCGAGAAACGCTGACAAGTGTCGGTGAAGCTTTGCGGTTGTCGGTCTTCTGACGGTCCGCGCGGGGATTGGGAATGCTCAACCCAGACTCGGGAGCGGTGAGCTTCAGTACCGAGGAATCATCCTGAGAGGATGGTCGGCTGCCAGAATCCACGGCCCACTGCAATCCAAAGAAAGGAACTCCGGAATTGCTGTCCATCTGCATGAAAGAACGATCGTAAGCGCAGCCGCAAAGAGGCAGGCAGACCAGGCAAACGATGAACAAACCTGAGGAGTATTTCAACATCAGCGAGAACCGAGCAACAGGGAACGAAAACTCAGCAGCGATCGCACTAAACGGCGTGCCTGGTCCAATAAAATCGGCATACCCAGAGCTGTGTGATAGCAGCCGATTTCAAAAAGGGACATGTGGAATTCAACAGCCACTCGATTCACAGACTTCGCTTCCCCGGCAAAAGGTAATAATATGCCGAAGGTCCACCTCTGCGACCTGTCATGGCGGCAAGAAATGCCGATTGGCATAGTCAATGCTTCCCTCGAAAGGTTTCCCATGCGTTTGCCTCAACTGTTGTGTTCTTCCATCTTTGCGATTGTCCTCACCGCCGCTGAAGTGCACGCGGAAGACTGGACGCAGTTTTTGGGAGCGCACCGCAATGGCATATCAAGTGAAAAAAATCTGATCAGTGAGTGGCCATCCGACGGACCAAAAATCATCTGGCGAACATCACTTGGCATCAGCATGTCCAGTGTTGTTGTAAGCGCAAATCAGGCCTTCACGTTGTTTCAGGATGAGTCCGATCTTTACGCAGTCGCTCTGGACGCAGCAACAGGGAAGGAACTCTGGCGAACAAAGTTTGCGACGGCTTATGAGAACGCAATGGGAAACGGTCCGCGAGCAACTCCGACTGTGTCTGAGGGCCAGTTGTTCGTCTTCACGGGCGAAGGCATTCTGGCGGCATTCAACACAAAGGATGGCAAAGAACTCTGGAAGGTCAACGTGCCATCGTCGTTGAAAGGTGAAGCTTCTGAATACGGGATGTCGTGTTCACCACTGGTCGTTGGCAACATGGTTATTGTTCACACAGGAAACGCTGACGCTGCGGTTGGAGCCTTCGATACAAAGTCCGGCAAGAACTTGTGGAAGTCGGCCACAGGAAAAGCAGGTTACTCGTCGCCCGTCTCAATGACTCTGGCTGGCAAAGAGCAGATCGTGACTCTGACCGCAGACGCGGCCTTTGGGCTTGAGGCGACAGATGGAAAGGTCCTGTGGAAGTTTCCGTTCCCAACAGAATACGACTGCAACACGGCCTGTCCGGTACAGGTGGGCGAGTCCGAAGTATTGATCTCTGCCGGAGAAAACCATGGTTCTGCCGTGCTGCAGATCGCAGCCAGTGGACAAAAACTTTCTGCTGAAGAAGTCTGGTCTTCTTACGGCAAGGACAGTCAGCTTCGAGCCGAATGGCAGACGCCGGTGATTCATGACGGACATCTCTATGGACTCGACAACAGCGGCAGTGCGGGGCCAATTACGAATCTGGTTTGCATTCGCCTGAAGGATCATGAAACCGTCTGGCAAAAGGCACGATTCGGTAAGAGCAATCTGATCCTCGCGGATGGCAAATTGTTCCTGACGACGATGAGCGGCGAGGTCGTGATCGTGGAGGCTTCACCAAAGGCTTTCAAAGAACTCGGTCGAGCCACCATCATGGAAACAACTCGCCAGGCTCCTACCCTGTCGAACGGATTTTTGTTTGTCCGAGACGACAAGGAAGTCCTCTGTATTGACGCCCGGGCGAAGTAGGCCAACTCATCCCAAAGCAAACTCAGTTATCAGCCGGAACGCGCGAGCTTCCGGCTTTTTGCCTTACGCTGAGTTGTTGAACGAGCTCGCATCAATCCCGTCGAAACCGATACTGACCGACAAGAAAGAAGAACAGGCTGAATCCGAGCAGAACGCCGCAGGAGAGACCGATGACATTCAGCGACGGTGTGTCCTTTGTCAGCACTTCGCTGTACGCATCCAAAGCCCACGCGTGTGGCGTCATGAGGCTGATCTTCTGACTGAGCGGTGGCATCCAGGCTCGCGGAACTAAACAGCCGCTGATGCCGGCACTCGAAAGCAGGATCAGGTTGCCAAATGAGGAAACCTGCGACTCGGTCTTCGCCAGCGTGGAAAACATCAGGCCCAGTGAAGTGGCTGCAGCGGAAGTACACAGCATGATCGGGATCAGCAACCATGGCTGAGGTCCCCATGACATGCCAAACAGCAGCTTGCCGGAGATCATCAGGATCGAAGTCTGCACCAGCGACAACACCATGAATGGCAGAGTCTTCCCGATCAGAATCGACGTCGCGGAGATTGGAGAAATCCGCAGGCGTCGGAGCGTTCCCATGTCACGCTCATCAAGGAACGAACGTCCCATGATGTTGACCAGAAAGAACACAAACAACACGGTATAACTGGGGATAAAGAACTGGTAGACGCGGTTCCCGGTGTCAGTCGATGCGGACTTTGCGGCCGCCGTGTTTTCCCACGGCTCGGGGATGTTTTTTGCTCGATTGGCAGCTCCGCGAAACATCGGGACTTTCTCTGCAATGATCGGCAGCAGGGCTTTCTGCATCGAAAGCTTGATCAACATCTTCGCCAGGCCTTCCATCATCGGGTCAGCCGCGGATTCATTAAACGTCAGCGATAATTTGATCGACTCCATTCCCCGCTCAGGCGTTGTTTGCTCGGGAGATGTTAAATCTGTCGGTGAGAGTTCACGTAGAGTCGTTTCAAAAGTTGGCCCGATCACGAGCCTCACATCGATATCTCCGGACGGTCGCTCGTGCTGCAATTCCGTCAGCTGAGATTCAGCGTTTTCCGTTGCAACCTCAGTCCTCCGAACCATGACGTTTTCATAAGCCGCCAGAAAACCAGCAAGCCGACGAGAAGTCTCCGACTGGTCAAAGTCGGCGACCTCTATGGTCAACCCCTGGCGACTTTGTTCACGATTGGCTCGCAGCCGGCCGGTAGACGATCCCACAATGGCAATTATCACCATGGGCATTGCCACCAGAATCACCAGCGCACGGCGATCCCGGGATAACAGAGTCAAATCTTTCAGCGTGATCTTCAGCGCGTCCATGGTTCTGGCAATTATTGTTCGTCACCGTCGCAGAGTGCTACGCGGTGTTGAAGAGAAAAGTTTCGCGGAAGGTCCGTGAGAAATCTCTCAGAGCCATCCCTTACGGCGGAAGTAATAGAAGAAAGTGGATGCTATTGCCAGCATGCCGGCAATGGCCAGCGGGTATCCGTACTGCCACTTCAATTCCGGCATATAATCGAAATTCATGCCATAAAATCCGGCAATAAAGCTGAGCGGCATGAAGATCGTAGCAATCATCGTCAGCGTCTTCATGACTTCATTGCTGCGATAGCTGATGTCGGCCAGATGGTAATCCCGCAGATCCGCACAAAGTTCACGGTACGTTTCCGTGACATCCATAAGCTGAATCGTATGGTCGTAGCAGTCGCGAAGATAGGTTCTCGTTGACTCGCGTATCAGCTTGCACTCGTCACGCAGCAGGGCCGCAATCGCCTCACGCTGAGGCCAGATGGTCTTTCTCAGCAACAGCAGATCTGAGCGAACATTGCGGATCTCCAGGCGATGGCTTTTGTCAAAACCGCCTTCGAGCAGTTCATCAATGGCATTCAGACGATTCCCGATCTCTTCAATCACCGGGAAGTAGTTATCAATCACGGTGTCCAGGATCGTGTACAGCAAGTAGTCGGCTCGCAACTCGCGAATGCGGCCCTTCGCCCAAAGAATGCGATCGCGAACCGGCTCCAGAGCATTGCAGCCTTCATGAATTGAAACGACAAAGTCTTCGCCAGCGAACAAGCTGACCTGTTCGGTGATGAGAATGCCGCCGGATTCATAAACCGGCAGTCGAATGACCACAAACAAGTGATCGCCGTAATCCTCCACCTTGCAGCGTTGATGTGTATTAACGACATCTTCGAGTGCCAATGGATGGAGACCGAAAGCTTCTCCAAGCTCCTGCAGTGTTTCCGTGTCGGCAACACCTTCGAGGCGAAACCAGTAGACGCGCTCGGCCGGGACTTCTTCATTCAACTCGGCAACGGTATCGATGATTTCTTCATCGGCATTATCGGTATTGAATGAAATCCGCGTGATGCGGCATTTCGAGGAGATCGGAAGCGGACCTCGGTCCAGGACTCCCGGAACCGCTCCCACCGCGCTCGCGCGACGAAATCCACGGAGCACGCCCTTCTTCAGATCGTTGGACATAAGAGGATTCTCTTTGTGATCAAACCCGAAATCATCCCGGCCCACCATGCAAAAAACGACTTCACCAGCGATCTCTGAACGCTGATGAAGTCGATTAGAAACGCCTGACAGGTATCATCAACGTGCAGATCAGCGTACGGACTTCGTGTACTGACTCGATGTCGTCACCAGGGGACGTGACATGGAAGCTCGCTGAACTGGAACTGCGCCGATGTAAGAATTTTGCATTACGGGCACCATGGCGGTCGCTGGTGCGGAGTACTCATGATCGCCCATGATGTCTCCGGCAACCATCGGGTTTCCGGACATCTCTGGTGACCAGGATGTCTGAGGCCCCGACCAGGCCGGTTGGGATGGCGACCACATGCCCTGCATTGGCATTGGCTGATTCTGATAGGCCGTCTGCGGATAAGCCGGCATCTGAGAATAGGCCATTGGATCTGCCATTGGCTGCGAGTACATCATTTGAGGATAAGCAGCCGGTGCATAGCCGGGGGCATAACCAGCCTGAGGAGCCATTGGCATTGGATAACCGTAAGGCCGAGGAACCAGAAGCGGGCCTCGACGATTGTTGCCGCCGTACATATTCGGGATATCCATCCGACGCCAGGTGCGAATCATCCGGCGAGTATCTCGACGAGCAATGCGTGGTCGAACAAAGAATCCAAGTCCCGACGGTGGCAGAGATGAATCACGAGCCCAACCCGGATAGCCTGGTCCCTGAGGTGCCCAAGCCATCGCTGGCTGAGCTCCGGCCCAGTTCTGCATTCCGTAACCCGAGTAGGCCATTGCTGGTTGTGGATAGCCACCCATCATCTGGCCGCCATCGCCACAGCAACCTGGATCAGCTGCCATCATCGGAGCGGCCATCTCAGGCATCATTGCGGCTTGTTCCATTCCTCCACATCCGCCGTTACATCCCATGGCCGGAGCGGCCATCATTGGAGCAGGCGGCATGTATTGCTGTACAACCGGCATTGGCATCGGCTGAGGCTGATACGCCATCATCGGCTGGCACTGCAATCCGCAGGGATCCCACGCATGTTGAAAAATCGCCGGCGCTGGAACTGGGCGAAACAAGCCCTGAAGCGGATAAGCCGGAGCACAAGGAGCACACGGCTGCATGACTCCTGGATACGCGGGCTGATAACCACCAAAGCCAGGATTGCCACAGGCCGGTGGAGGACAGCAGCCCTGATAACCGCCGCAGCCAAACAGCCAGTGGAACGGATCAAAGATTGGTATACAGCAACCGGCATCGGCAGACGACGTGACAGTGCTCAGCAGAGCCACCGTCAGAAGCAGGGTTCTGATGCAAAGTCTCATACAGGATCCCTCGAACGAACAGAGACGGGAGAATATTTTCGACAGGCAACCATGCGAACGATGGAGAGAAAGCCGGTCGAAGAGAGGTGAGATTCGAGGAACTTAAACGCGATGACGTTCAAAGAAAATTCGAACTTCACTCAAGTTTTGCGATCCGCCACGTTTGATTCACGAAGGAAAACAAGCATCGGCTGCTTTCGCCGCTCAGCGAAGCAGACCGGCAAGCATCGTGATGATGAAGATGATGGCGATTGCGAACAGGATCGGCAAAATTTGCTTTGGCCAGGCAGAACCTGCCGATTGAGTCGTCGCGGGAGAAGAAGGCTCTCCCGACGCCGTCGATTCAAACAGTTCAACCACAATCGAACGCTTTGAGGTCGTCGTGGATTTGCGTTGATCAACAAGCGGCATCGAATCGTCTTCGGTGCCAATCAGAATTTCTCCCAGTCGCCCCTGAAATTCGCGAGCACTCACGGGCCGCAGCGCTGGGTTCGACGACGTGACTCTGGCCAACAAACGCTCCAACGCGACCTTGGTGGAAACTTTGCCGGACTCCGTGACTTCTGACGTGTCCGTGACAGCCTGCAGAAGTCGACTCAGAATGGCCGCGAGACTGTTCAAATCCCGCTCTACCTCGACCCGTGATGCCAGCGCGCTGATGGTGATGAGAGCCGGACCATCAGATGAGGATTCGCTGGATGCAGCCGCCGCATTCAGCCAGCGAGCGACACCAAAGTCGACAACAATGGCCTGCATGTTGTCCGACAGCAGCACAGCGTCCAAAGTCAGTCCGCCATGTGCCAATCCCAAATTGTGCGATTGTTGCAGTGCGGAACAGACCTGCCAGCCGATTTCGATCACGTCTTCGGCGGAGAAGGTTCTTTCCTGCTCCAGTTGTTCGCCGAGCGATTCGTACTCACAATCCTCGGTCCAAAGAAAGAGCTGTCCGTCTGATTCGCCGCTGCCCAGAAACTTCACGATCGACTGATGCATCAGCATCGACAACATCGCTCGATCTGTTTTGAGTGCGCGACGAAACTCAGGACGCTGCGACATGTCGGAAGAAAATACGGTCAGGCGAACCGGCTTGTTCTGTGCTCGATCAACGGCGTGAAAAATCTGTCGAGCATCCCGGGGAGGACACTCCTGAGCAATTTCAAAGTCCTTCAGTTCGACGTCTGACACCTAATTCGCCTCGAATCACAAAAACGAACCTGCCGTTCTCCAGAGCCCCGTAATCTGCTTATCACAACCCGAAACGTCAGTGAGGGACTGGGGTGTGAGTATCGTGATAAGTACAAATGATCCCGTCCCTGCCGCATCGAGGATCAGATTTGTGTCAGCCTGTGACACTCAATCGTTTAACGGCAAGCCGTAGCCGGCTTTCATTCCCTGCGGCTTGCCGTTAAACAATTCTCTCGTAAACACCGCAAAGCGAAGCCTCCCAAGGATTTTCCCAATTCCCGGCACGGGACTCAACTGAATCTTTGAGGATATCCGCCGTGTCGCCTCGAATGAATCCGGTTGGGCGGGAAAGGGTGACAATTCACCCAATGGAAGCAACTGATCAAAACGACTCCGCCGAGAAATCCGCCTCGAAGTCAGTCAGTTTTTTTTGTTCGCCCTTCGCATAAGTTTCGTTAGGAACTTACACTCAAGTCGCCCGACTAGCCCCAAATCCCCACCTGTGTTGTTTCACCCTGCCCAGTGTTCCTCGGTCTTCGGTCATACTGCGACGGAGAATTCAGCGATGCAAAATCCCACGTCCTCACATCCGCATCACACTCGCCGGCATTTGCTCCGCACAGGGACGGCTGGAGTGCTGGGAATGTCGCTGCCACAAATTCTGGCGACTGAATCCCAGCTTGCGACGGCCAGCGCGGCGGCGAAGCGAGTGATCGTGATCTATGAACAAGGTGGGTTGTCGCATCTTGATACATGGGATCCCAAACCCGAAGCAGTCCTCGAACACCGCAGTCCGTTCGCTCCGATTGCAACCACGGTGCCCGGGATGCAATTCACGAGCCTGCTGTCACGTACTGCGAAGATTGCTCACAAACTGGCCGTTGTGCGTTCCATGCATCACAACAAAGCCGGAGCCGACGCGCATCCCAATGGGACTCAATACGCCCTCTCCGGTGCTCATCCATCAAACGCTGTGGAAATGCCCGACATGGGCTGCGTCGTGACAAAGCTATTGGGACGAACAAATCCGTCGCTGCCGCCGTATGTCATGATCCCGGGCAATCATGAGCAGGCTGCTGAAACACGGACAGGCTTTCTGCCTCGCTCGCTGTCTGTGTTCAAAACTGGCGGGCAAGATTTGTCTGATCCGAAATGGGAAGTTGCCGACCTGCTGGCACGCTCCGACAATCAGGGCTCACGATTATCCGGGCGACACCAATTGCTTTCGAATCTGGACCACAGATTTTCGAACGAGGCTGATCGAACGTCTTTGCATGGAATGGATCAGTTCTATGAGCAGGCTTTCAATAGCCTGACCAGTCGCGAAGTCTCCGCAGCTTTCGATCTAAATCAAGAGCCTGAGCAAACTCGGGAACAGTACGGTCGTGGTCATCGCGGTTCGTGCTATCTGCTGGGACGACGACTGCTGGAAGCAGGAGTCAGATTCGTTACCGTCGACGTGCGCTGGCCGTTGACTCCGGAAACTCCGGGCGGCTTTAATCTCAACTGGGACCATCACGATCTGATCTACACGTCAGCCTCTTGTGGGACCGTGCGAGACAAAGCCGGTGGCGAAGGCCGCTATGGAATCGGGCACTGGGTGATGATGGGCAGCACCGATCAGGCCTTTGCAGCACTCGTGACGGATCTGGATGAACGAGGTCTGCTGGATGAGACTCTGGTGTGTTTTGTGACTGAGTTTGGTCGAACACCACGACTCAACAAGTTCGCCGGACGAGATCACTGGACCAACGCGTATTCTATCGCCTTCGCCGGAGCCGGTGTTCCTGGAGGACAGGTGATTGGTGAATCAGACCGCGACGGCGGCTATGTGATTTCGCAGGCTTACACTCCGGAAGATTATGCCACGACTATTTACGAGAAGCTCGGCATCGACCGTTCAAAGCCACTTTATACCTCCGCCAACCGCCCGGTTTATTTCGGACATCTGGGACATCCGATTAAGGAACTGTTCTGAGCCAGTGGTGACTGCAGAAGATTTGGTGATGAGCGGCCGTTGACTACAATGCAACCGAAAGCATCGCGGCTTGTTTGTGAAGCTTGACGACCAAACAGCGAACTCCGGCTTGCTGCCTTGATAGCTTAAGTGCAGAAATTCTGCATGCGTTGAACACCGCGGATTCGCTTAGCTCAGCAATTCCGAAATCTCTTTTCCGCCGTCAACGATCTTGAGCGGTCGCCCCTCAGGACTCATGTTCTCATGGTCGGCGTTGACTCCCAGTGCTTTGCAGACCGTTCGCATGAGGTCCGGCACGGTGACAGGTTTCTCTGCAATCTCGTTCCCGTCTTTCGTGGTTGATCCGTAAACCTGGCCGCCGCGAATTCCGCCACCGGCCATCATCATGCTGAAAGCTTTGGGAAAGTGATCGCGACCTTCGCGAGGATTGATCTTCGGCGTGCGTCCAAATTCTCCCATCCAGACCACGACGGTTTTCTCCAACAGCCCTCGATCTTTCAGATCCTTCAAAAGCGTGGCTGTGGCGGGATCCACTTCTGCGGCATTCTTCGCACAGTCTTCGAAGTTGTTCTGATGAGTATCCCAGTTGCCGGATCGCACTTCGACAAACGAAACTCCTCGTTCGACAAGTCGACGTGCCAAAAGGCAACCTCGCCCAAAGTTCGAATCCCCATACTGAGTCTGCAACGACTGCGGCTCCCCGGAAATATCGAACGTGTCAATTTCCGGCGTCAGTACCAACCGCGATGTTTTGCCGTACAGCGAATTATGAGTCGCTGCCAACTGAGCCGATCCATGCTCCGCAAACTGGCCGGTCAGCTTCGACATCAACTCCGTGCGGCGATCAAATCGTTCGCGTGAAACCGGCAGGGCGACGTTCTCCGGCAATTGACCAGGACGCGCGACCACGAACGGTTCGTAATCCATGCCCAGAAATCCGGCTCCCTGAGTTGCCCCTACAGACACAAACGAGGGCAGTTCTGAAGAGGCATCGCCTAACTGTTGAGCGATGTTCGAGCCGAAAGACGGGTGCTTGACGCTGCCTGCCGGAACATACCCCGTGTGAACCTGATAAGTCGCTCGTGGGTGACTGCCTTCTTTGTTGGTCATGGAACGAACGATGGCGATATCAGACATCTGCTTCGCCACAAGCGGAAAATTATCGGCAATCCGAATGCCGGGAACACTTGTCGCAATCGCTTCTGTCGGCCCGCCGTTTTCGTGTCCAGCCTTGGGATCGAGCGTTTCGAACTGGCTGGGGCCGCCCTGCATCCAGAGCAGGATCATCGATTTGCCCTGTTTTTGTAGTTCCCGCGACTGCTCCGCCATCAAGTTCCGCAGACCAAATGCTCCTGACATCGCTGCAGCTGCCGAGGCCGTCTGGAGGAACCTGCGGCGAAGGAACCGACCACCGACAGACACAATCGAGTCGACAGGGAGTGCGTTCATAACTTGTCTCACCAAAAAGAGTTCGTTTGCGTTTCAGTGTTGGTTTATGCAGAATCACAACTGGAAGATATCGTGAGTTTTTGCGCAATGAACATATTCGTTTAAAC
>CANHVD010000093.1 GCA_947463775.1 Planctomycetaceae bacterium
ATCCCGCAAAGACGAATGAAGCGATCCATGGCATGAACAAAGACATGAGCCCTGCAGCGTTGAAGTATGGAGTCGAAGCGATGGCTCCACTTTGCAAGACGGGTGAAGGCATGGCCGCATGCGGGATGACTCTGGAACGCTGGCAAACGCTGGTTCAACAGATCGAAGAACTGGAAGACATTCCCAAAGGTTCCGTGAAGCCCGAAGAGTGCTTCAATGTGACGTTTCTGCCCGCCGCAGCAGCAAAGTAATGATTTGGTTCGAAACGATATCCATGAATGGTGAGCCTGCGTTCGCTTGGGCGAACTTGTCACACCCTACAAATTGCAATGTTTTCCCGTAGGGTGTGACAACTGAGCCTTAGTGAAAGCGGCCACACCGGTTGAGCTTACCCACCGGCATCCAGCGAGAGGATCAGGATGGTGTCGCCGTCGCTGATCGGCGTTGTCGGGTCGGTTGTGAATCTGTCTCCGCTCAGGTTCGCGGTGTATCCCGGCCGAAAGTGTGGCCCGTCAAAACAGCACTCGCCAAGCCCCGGAAACAATTGCGACAGGGACACGGCAAGGTCGCCGAGGGTCGTGGCTGTGGCTTTGGCCTGAGCAACCCCGGCTCTTGCACGAGGAATACCGTAAAACTCAACCTGAACCTGTGGCACCAAGTGATTCCCGTATCCAGATGCAGAGACCGTTGCACTCACATCGCGGCGTGTTCGACCGCTGATTGAACATGGAGCTGTCGGTGAATCATACCGTTAATCCCCAGGAGATCGAATCCCAGAGCGGTCCGCGGTACTGATGATTTGCGGTCTGGCGGAGGGCACTCCGGCTGGTAAATCACGCATCAGCAAGGCTCCACAGAGCAGGTCGACGAAGTGACAAGGGCGACTCTCGAGTGCGTAATGCCCGGGAAAACTGCTCTTCGCGCAGAAGGCATTGGAACATAGATTTCAACTCTCTCCTTCGGCTGGTTTTGCGCCAGAGATTTCTCAATGGCGTAAATTGGCTCCTTTCTGTTAACTCTCATTCCCCAATGACATCTGCGGATCAGCGTTCCGTTCACGTTCCGGTTATGCCCCGGGAAGTGATGCAATGGTTGCAGTTATCTGCCGGCCTCACGGTTCTTGATGGAACTCTTGGTGCTGGTGGTCACAGTCGACTTATCCTGAAATCACTGGGAGAAACCGGACGTCTCATTGGTCTCGATCGCGACCCAATGATGCTCGCTCTGGCGACTCAGAATCTGGCCTCAATTCAACACCCGGGAACATCGTTTGTTCGTTCCAGTTATGCAGACGCCGAAACGGTGCTGCAGACGCTGGGGATTGAACGAGTCGATCGAGTGTTGTTGGATCTGGGTTTATCTTCGGACCAGCTTTCGGATCGAGAACGTGGTTTTGGTTTTGATGCCGGTGGACCTTTGGATATGCGGTTTCATCCGCACGAGAATAAGCCGGTTTCAGAGCTGTTGAGAACTCTGGAAGGATCAGAGCTGGAGAAGATTTTTCGCGAGTTTGGCGAAGAACCAGCGGCCGCAAAGGTTGCTTCGGAAATCGTCAGACGCCGACAACAGGGAAATCCGGTTGTCACCACGGAGGATCTGGAGGCCTGTGTTTCGGCTGCAGTCGGAGCTGCGAAGAACGCTGGCGGTCGAAATTCCGCGACGCGAGTTTTCCAGGCTTTGCGGATCGCGGCCAACAATGAACTGCAGCATGTGGAACGCATGTTGACGAACGTCCTTCCGAACATCATGAAGACGGACGGAATTGTGGTGATTCTGACATTCCATTCGTTGGAAGATCGAATCGTCAAGAACGCATTCAAAGGACACCAGGGATGGCAGGTTCTGACAAAAACACCCGTGGAAGCAACCCCGGCCGAAGTGCGGCTGAATCCTCGCAGCCGATCAGCGAAACTGAGAGCCACGAAGTGGCTGGGAAGTTGCTGACATCTCTGAAGTCTGCCTCAACGGCTGCAAATGCCATTAGTCATGAAGCCAAGCTGGGAATGGCGGTCATCACCATTCTCTTCTTCGCTTTCTGCTTCCTTGTCTATCATAAGATGGATCTCCATCAGCGCCAGTTGACACAGGCCTCGATCGCATCAAAAGCCGGGACTCCCGACGCGAACGCAACACCCGAGGAAGCGTCGGCTTTGATGTCCGGCAATGTGACCGGAGCCACCACAGATCCTCTGCTGGAAAGAAGCCTTACAGCAACCGACAACGCGATCACAACTCGCGAGGGTGATGTACCAGCGTTTGCACAGCCCGAAGCGGAGACATCAACACCGAACTTCGGTGCTTCTGCTGCCATGGAGTTTTCTGAGCCCTCAGAGTCTGACGCCAACGCCCCAACAAACGTCCCTGGCGATCTCGTCGCAGAGAACTCGTTTCCCGCCGCCGTGATCGAGAATCGAGAACCTCAGGGATCACTCGCCGAACTGGCCGAACCCGCGATGACAGAACCTGCCGCGACCGGTAACGCATTTGCTGCCATCGACGAAGATCGTTCCGCGGCGCAGACCAGCCCGGCCATGGCGGACAGCAATGCGGGAGATGCGAATCGCTCAGAGAGTGCAACTCCGGAGTTCGGTCCACTGGAATCCACAGACTCAGTGCCTCAGCCGCAGGATAACGAGTTTCCTCTGTCTGCATTGGCAGGGACTGAAGACCTGCCAGCTTCCGGGCGAGAACCGTCGACTGATATCGCAGACGCGTCCAACGGGATCACTCTTCCAGAAACCAACGATGCCGCTGAAATGTCGTTCGATTCAGTGGATGCGTCGGCCGTCACCGACTCTGCAACAACAGAGACCGAGTTGGCTGAACCACCGATGTTGGGGGAATCCCCAGTCGAGTCACAGAAAGAGTCCGAGAAAGAACCAGTGCTCATCGCGATGCTGGACCCTCAGGATGGATCGGCCGGACAGCGTGCGGGCGATACTTACTCCGATCGAGTCTCTGACTTCGCTCCTTTAGATGATGCGTCAGGCAACGTTGCGTCAGGAAACAATGCTCCATACGACAGCGACGAAACTCCGGCATTCGGATCGGCTGCAGAACAGGAAATCGCAGATCGCACGGTCGCGCAGCAGTCGAGCGGCTTTGGCTCTCGAGGCTTTGACGCCGTGACTCAGCCGGGCGGGCGAACCAATCGTAACTCCGTGCGAACAGCGGGTGGTTCCGGTGCCGATGGAAAGTTTAGTCTGGCTGCATTCAACAGTCAGAATGCAGAAGCTGAACCTGCTCCGGACGATGGAACGACTTACGAGTACACCGTGGTGAAGAACGGTGAGAACTATTCAAAGATTTCGAAACGCGTGTACGGGACAACTCGCTACTTCTCTGCTCTGGCCGTGTTCAATCAGCATCGTATTGCTGAACCGAAGCATATGCGTCCCGGCATGGTCGTGCTGACGCCATCCAAAGAGATTCTCGAGGAGCGTTATCCGCAGTTGTTTGTGGATTCAAAACCAAAGGTGGTTGAGCCGGCCGCGTTTATGCTGCTGGAAGATGGTTCGCCCGCGTATCGAGTTGGCGAACGTGAAACTCTGTCGGAGATTTCCAAGCGGTTCCTGGGGCGATCCAGCCGTTGGGTTGAGATTCTTCGTTTGAATCAGTCCAACGTGAAAGATCCGAATAAGCTGAAGCCCGGCACAATTCTGGCGCTTCCTGCCGATGCCACCGAAGTCAATGTGGTGCCTTAGGCGCATGGGATCCGATGACGCCCAAGTGATGGACCTCAAACAGGTCAAATGGCAGGAATTATTCTCGGGCGGTGTTTCGGACTTTGGATTTGGGGCGGAATAACTTCCGCTAGTGTTGAGCCTGCGTTCGCTTGGGCGAACTTTTCACACCCTACAAATCGCTGCGTTTTCTGTAGGGTGTGACAACTGAGCGTAAGCGAAGGCGGGCACACCGCATGAGTCTCAAAGTTAGTGAGTGGTAGCAGGCGTTGTTTTCTTCGTCCCCTACCAGCGTCGGGGGTTTAATAGCTGTTGCACCAACAATAGACATCAATGTCAGTGGTGCAAAGGCCCGTGAACCACCGGGGTAGACCCAGTGGGGACGAACGCAAATCATCGGCGAACTTACGCGATTACTCACGATTCCTGCCTGACGCCTGTTTGAGTCCACCATTCGAGGAGTTTGCTCCGCGAAACAATTCTCTTGTCTCAAGCGAATGCTGGGCGTCCTGTGTTTTTTCGCTTTGCCGCTGGATTATTGCTCGTCGTGCTGGTTTCTATGGCCGGAGTCCGGCTGGAGAAACAGACGATGCAAATGCGCCGTGACGTCAGCGTGCAGTACTATCAAACCGACCTTCTGCTCGAACTGCTTGTGCGATTGCGACTGGAGACTCAGCGGCTGACAGCGCCAGCTCAACTTGCCGCGACGATGGAAGAAGCCGCCAGCCCGAGCACTCAGAGGACTCCCAATCCTGCCGCGAGACCTCGTGTGGAAACGGCGATTCGTCCCGATTCCAACGACGACAAAGCCAAACGCCCGACGCATGATGAGCGACTTCCTCTGCTGCGTTTTCAGCATCCTTTCAACCCGGAAGGAATTGACTGATGAGCGGAACCGACTTGCCCACTGACAAGAATGAGTCCACGGTCAGCGCGAGTGTTGCAGAGACCTCTCTGGAGATTCCTGAGACGGAGATGAACGACGCAACATCGTCGGACTCGTTGGAGACCCATGCGACAGTCACATCTGCCTCCGATCTCAAATCCTGGCGATTCAGCCTGATCTCTGGCTTTGTGTTTCTTGGCTGGGTCATTCTGCTGGCACGACTGGTGCAACTCCAGGGGGCTCAGCGCCAGTTGATGAATGATCGCGTTGCGCGGCAGAGCATTTTCAGCGAAGTCATACCTGCGCGGCCTGGTGAGATTCTTGATCGAAATGGCCATGTGCTGGCGATGACGATTACCTGCGACAGCTTGTATGTGGTCCCGGATGAAATCACCGAGCCGTGGGACTTTGCGTGGAAAGCGGGATCGATTCTGAATGTCAACACCGATGAGCTTTATCAACGGCTGCTCGACAACAAGGACAAGCAGTTTCTCTGGATCAAGCGGCGAACCGATGATGCTACGGTGCAGGAGTTTCGCAAGCTGGGTCTGGCCAAATCCACCTGGGGGTTGCGACGCGAATATCAGCGTAAGTATCCGCAGGGCGGTTTTGCATCTCATGTCCTGGGCATTCGCAACATCGACAACGAAGGTAAAGGCGGCCTTGAACAAAGCCTGAATACTCTTATCCGTGGCGTCGACGGAAACCGGGTGATGACACGGGACGCTCGCGGTATTGTCGTGGAGGTTGCTGCTGAGCAGTCTTCTTCACCCGATCACGGTCAGACTGTCGTGTCGACGATTGATCTGCTGATGCAGATCGAAACCGAACGCAATCTCGATGAGCTGATGGAAGACTGGAAGCCGGTCGGTGCGTGTGCGATTGTGATGGAGCCCCATAGTGGCGATGTGCTGGCGATGGCCTCTCGCCCTGGCTTTGATCCAAACTCGCTGATTCAGGTTCCCGAAGCGGCCTGGAAGAACCTGGCCGTGTCGGCCGCATTTGAACCAGGCTCGACGTTCAAACCGTTTATCGTGGGCTGGGCTCTGCAGGAGCAACTGCTGCAGAGTGATGAGATGATCGACTGCAGTTTCGGAGCTTATCGCATGGGCCCGCGCATTCTGCATGATCACCATTCTTACGGTGAGTTGAGCGTTGAAGATGTGCTGGTCAAATCCAGCAACATCGGCATGGCAAAGATCGGCGAACGACTGGGACTCGAAGCGCTCTACGAGGCGACTCGCAGCTTCGGATTCGGCCGGCGGACAGGCATCGAATTGCCCGGCGAGATTCCCGGACTCCTGCATTCCTTTGATCGCTGGAATGTTTATTCGCTGGGTTCCATTCCGATGGGACAGGAGCTGGCCGTGACTCCGCTGCAACTCATTACCGCTCATGCCGCGCTGGCGAATGGTGGTCGACTTGTCAGGCCGCGACTGGTTCGAGGAGCCTCGGAGGATGACAGCATTGCTTCTCCCGCGAGTGCTGTTAAGGCGGTGCGTCCGGCGGCTGATGTTGGGGCCGAACTGCTGGATGCTCAGGTCGCCCGCTGGCTTGTGCAGCAACCAATGGTCCAGGTCATCGAACGAGGCACCGGGAAAACGGCCAGGATTCCTGGGCTGTCAATTTTTGGCAAGACCGGCACCGCGCAGAAGCTGGATCCGGAAACTGGAACCTATTCAGATAAGGCATGGGTCTTGTCGTTTATCTGCGGCGCACCAGCGGAAGATCCTGCAGTCATTGTGCTGCTGATGGTTGACGAGCCCACTGTTCCGGGAGTTCACTACGGTGGAACAGTCGCTGCTCCCACGGCCGCGAAGATCCTGCAGTTCGCCGAAGCCCGTGCGAGAACTCTGGATCTGCAGCGACCTCCCGAGGAACAAACGTCGAAGGAGAGATCTCGGATGAGTCAGAAAGAATCGTCTGACAGCGGGCTTCGGTAGGTCGACGCTGCTATCATCTGGCTGTTGGTTTCTTAGTGCCGCCTTTCGCTCGAGGGTTGAGAAGTTATTCCATTCGTAGGGTGGGACAAGTAAGCGAACGAACGCCGGCCCACCAGTTCGCTTGTTCGTCCCTGCAATGAGTTCACAGCCTCCAGAGCGAGTTCCGCCAAACCTCCAGGAGAGCCGAGAATCGCATTACTCGTTCCGGCCTGCGAAACGCTTCCCAGCATTTCATTCCCCGAGCATCCAACCTCAAACTGGTCTCGTTCATGTCACAACATCCAGCCCGAACTTACCGAGCATCTCTTCGCGCTGCGATGACGAACTATGGCATGGTGTTTGTTTTGTTGTTTCTAATGCTGGTGTTCAGCCTGCTGACAGTGAAGGAACAGCGAGCCACCGGAAGTGACGCGGGCCGTCAATTGGCCGATCAGATCGTGACGCAGTATGGCTCGGGAGTACACGTCTTTATCGCAGTGCCGGCATCAGCAGATGACAACGCCTTTGCCGCAGCAATGGAAGAGTCGATAACAGCCGCCGGAGGAACAGTACTGGGACGCGTTGCTGGTAGTCCCGCCGATGCAAGGCAAAAGCTGGAACAGTTATTCGGCGATGGGACAAAAGTTGACGTCGTCGCGGTTACCGGAGCCTCCGCTGAGTGGAAGGTCTGGGCGCGTTTTGCACAACTGACGCCTCAGCAATTTGCGGTTCCGCGGCCGGGACGCTGGCCCAGTTTTCTGACACGGTCAAATTTGATTGGAGTGGCCAATCAGACGGCGATCTATGCGGTCATCGCGATCGGCATGACCATGGTCATCATTGGTGGTGGAATTGACCTGAGTGTTGGTTCGCTGGTGGCTCTGTCCTCCGTAACGGCCACAATTCTTCTTCGCGACTATGCAGGTGGAGTTTCTGCGACGCCAGTCTCCGTGATGTTCGCCTGTCTTGCTGGAATACTGCTGACGGCGGCCGCAGGGTTCTTTAACGGACTGATGGTTACTCAGGCTTCTCTGCCTCCGTTTCTCGTGACACTGTCGATGATGCTGATGGCCAAAGGTCTGGCCATGCGACTGTCCAACTTCACTTCGATCAACGCGGTTCCGCCATCGTTTCGATGGCTTGGAGGAGAATCAACCGCCGGGCTGCCGAATCCCGTTCTGATCATGATCGTTCTCTACGGACTAGCGCATGTTGTTATGCGCCGTTCTGTCTTCGGGCGAGTTCTGTACGCGATCGGAGGCAATGCGGAGGCCGCTCGACTGGCGGGAATACACGTTCGCAAAAACTTGCTGCTCGTTTACACGATCAGTGGAGCACTGGCAGGGCTGGGCGGCATCATTCTGAGTTCTCGACTGAATGCCGGAGATCCCAAATATGGCGACATGTTTGAGCTGAACGTCATCGCTGCGGTTGTCGTCGGCGGTACATCACTCATGGGGGGCGAAGGCCGGATGCTCGGCACGTTGATCGGCGCATTTATCATCGCCATCATTCGCAACGGCATGAACCTGATGAGCGTTGCTCCGTCGAATCAGCAAATTGTCCTCGGCGCCGTGCTGCTGCTATCCGTCCTTGCTGATCGCCTCAAACGCCGCTCCGTTCGTTGAATGCCACACCGGCTCACTGCGAGCAGCATCGGACAATGACCTCTCGGCTACGCCGTCAAACGTACTCTGGAAGAAACTTCTTCCAGTTTTCGTAGATGATGTTGTGGATGATCTCGTCTGAGACGCGAGGAAAATTGGTGCCACGAACGACATCGTTCACTTTGTGTTGTCCGGCAATGACTTGAGCAGGCGTTGCTGAGGGGAAATCGGATCCGAAAATCAGCTTGTGCTCGACACCGTATTCAATGGCGGTCATAAACGCCTGATAGTGCCGCAGCGGGCGATAGTGCAGAGCTGAAATGTTCGTGTAGAGATTCGGATGCTTGCGAATCAGCACGACGCATTCCGTCTCCCACGGATGGCCCATATGAGCGATCACAATACGAAGATCGGGACACGCGATCGCGATGTCTTCCAGCAGAATCGGATTGGCATACTTCAGCGGACCGGGACGCACGAACGAGGTCCCCTGGTGAATGTTCACCGGGATGCCCAGCTTCTCGGCCTTACGAAACAAAGGCAGATGCTTCGGATCCTGAGGATCCCAGTTCTGATAGATCGGCGAACACTTCAGGCCTCGCAGGCCCAAAGTATTCACGTAGTATTCAAGCTGCTCAACGCAGTCGGCGTCATTTGGGTTGACGGAACACCAGCCGATGAAGCGATCGGAATGTTCTTTCACGAACTTCGCGATCAGTTCCTGGTCCGCATTGATGCCGCAGAACGGTGCTTTGATGCCGAAGACGATGACCTTGTCAGCTTCGGCTGTTGCCTGCAAAAGCTGCTCGGGCTTTGAATCAAACGCGTTCGCCTGTTGACTGTCGGTGCCGGCGAAATACACGTCCGAAGTGAGCTTCATTTTCGCTCGCTTGGCTTCCCAGGCGAACTCCACGAATTCATCCGAAAGATGATCCGGGTACCACATCAGATTTGTGTGAGTATCAAACAACATGCATCAGCTCCCAGAGAATGATTTCGCGTGGGAGCGGCATGCTAACCGATGTTACAGATTCTTGAACAGCGATCGATGTGCTGAATGATTCCTGCGACAGCATTAAAACTGATAAGTCAATCCGCCGCTGCCTGTATGGGCTGTCAGTCCACCGCCAGCCTGCAGATCGTAGTTTGAGAATAGCGACCAGTGATCCGTCAGTTCCACATTCACGCCAGTGCCGATGACAGCGAAATGGTGCCCGAGCCCATTCCCCGCGGTCACGAAGCTTCCACCGGCTGGAGCACCGATGATTGACGCATTCACGAGTCGATCGCTGTCCAGCAGTTCTGCAACCCAGCGGGCATGAACATACGGAGTCCACAGTCGTCCGCTGGAATCCTGCAGTTCGCTGAAGCTTAAACGAGCACCCAGATGTGTCCGCAGTGAATTGGCCTGCTGGCCGGCGACATTGAGTGCTCCCGGGCCACCGGTTTCGGAAAAGCTCTGCTGCGAGAACAATTGATACTGCAGAGCCATCAGGGGCTGGAGACGAACCATACTGCCATCCAGCGACAGCCCCGTCTCGGCATACGCGCCGATCTGATGAGCAACTGGCGATCCCTGCACGGTTCCGCCGGGCACTGTGCGAGTCATATCGATGTCGCTGTAGCCGTAACTGGTTGATCCCAGCACATACAGGGGATCCATCTGCCGCACACCGTAGAGACCGAAGTGGTGTGAATTCATGTTGCCGAAAGAACCATTGTCCTGACCAAAGCTGAGGAAAGAGTTACCGTTGGAAATACCAATAACCCCAGTCTCATCGCTGCCCAGATCCAGCCCTACCGCTACGCCACCCTGGCGATAGTCGGAGCCAGCCGCGTTGCCATCTCCACTGATCTGAGCACTTGTTCCGAATCCCTGCAGCCAGCCGCGTCGCTGAGAAGCCTGGTCGCGACCACTGACCAGCCAGACGTCATCGTCCGCGAGCTCAGCGGACACGAGCGATCCGCCAGTGGATGTCAGAAAGTTTCCGTTGTTTGTCAGGCGATCCGTCACCGAATTCTGAAATTGAATTCCTGACTGAATGCCGATCGTTTGAGTCGTTCCGTATCCCTCACCGCTCAACTGCGAGAGACCTCGCTGCTGGTCGGCAGTTGAAGCAGCGCCCAGATTGTTGATCATGGTCTGCAGATCTCCGGTGGCCGTGAGCGCGATGGCATCGAGCGCTCCGCCGACGGCTTGCTGATTACCAGTTACTCCGACATCGCGAAGGGCAAGGATTCGCTGAAGTTCAATTGTAATATCATTGATGTTGTAGATGGCATTAACATCGAACAAAGACATGTTGTCAGTGACCGTGGTGAATGCTCCTGTGACTCCTCCGCCGGCCGAAAGAATCACATACTGCGTTCCGGTTGTGTAGGTGCCGGGAGCGGCCGTGACGTTCAATGTGCCAATCACTGCTGCAGGACCGACAACATTCAGATGGTCGTTGTTTGTGCCAGGCACGACACCACCGTCATTGATATCGATATCCAGCGTTCCTGTGGCGTTCTGAGCATAGCCGTCGACAGTCAGTTCTCCGATGCCGTCAACGCCGGGCTGGAGTAATCCGTCGTTCGTAATGCTGCCTGTGGTGCCGGTCCCGGACAGCAAGCCGGCTGCGCCAATTGTCACATCGCTGACCAGGCTTCCCTCAACTCGAATTTCGCCAACGTTAAGATTGGTCGGTCCGGTGTACGTGTTTGCTCCGGACAGCACCAGCAGATTCGCGCCGGTTTTGGTCACAATGCCGGTGCCGCTGATGACTCCCGCGTACGCTCCGACTCCTTCTTGATCAAAAATCAGGGTGCCGTTGTTGACGATGTCGCCCTGAAGATTGTCCGTGTTCCCCTGCAGAGTTCCCCCGGACACAGTCGTGCCGCCTGTGTGTGAGGTCGTGCCGCTGAGAATCAGCAGACCATTTCCGGTCTTGTCGAATCCACCGCCTTGCTCCACGGAACCGCTCATGGTGGCTGTACCAGACGCCACATTGAAGATGACGTTGTTCTGCAGGAGTACCTGATTGCCGATCGTGACGTCTTCGCCGAGATCCAAAGTGACCGCGCCCGGAAGCGTCAGTGTCCCTGTTCCCAGTGCGTTGTCACTTTCGACTCGTACCGTTCCGTCGATCACATACACACCACCGCTAAACGTGTTGTTTCCTTTCAGGATCAGAGTACTGACGTTGTCTTTCGTCAATCCCCATGAACCGCCGGTTTCGGAAATATCTCCGGCCAGCGTGGCCGTTGTGCCAGTGTCCGGCGCCACAATCGTGGATGTGGCCAGATTGATGTCGTTACCAATTGTGACGCCGTCGGTGAACGTCAGGAACGTCGAACCAAGGTTGTTGACGGTCAGTGTGCCGGATCCGATTGCATTATTGTGCGTCATTCGCAACTCCCCATTCTCCAGCAGCGTGCCGCCAGAATATGAGTTATTGCCGCTCAGAATTAATGAGCCATCACCAGTCTTCGTGATCCCGCTGATGCCGCTGAGTTGACCGCTGAATGTTTGAAGCTCGCCCGCCGTCGAAGAGTTAAACGTCATTCGCTGCTGCAGATCGATGTCATGCGTGATGACCAGGCCATTCACGTTCGCAGCATTGAGTTGCAGGGACTTCGTGAAGTTGATCGGGCCGCCATTCGTGAGCGACAAGCCAGCCAGTCCGGCGGCGAACGTCCCAGTATCTCCTGCTGGTGCGGCATCCAGGATTGCCTGCCGAAATGAGCCAGCTCCGGCATCGTTGGTTGAATTAATGATGAAGTCAGCGCCGCGGACTTGTGAGGACGCTCCGGTCATCAGTGTGCTTAAGGCCAACCAGCGAGCAAGTCGAACTCGAGTCCATTTGAGTACCATGGTTCAGATCCTCAGCTTGGTCGCCATCCGGGCGCAATTACATCACAGAAGAGACTAAAACGGTCATCGGCGGACGGAACCCACTGACTTCGGTCCAGTTTTGAGAGGGCTTAATGCCGCTGGGGTGGATCCCCCGTCAGAATTCACTTTGTACTGTTGCATCAGTACATCCGGGGCTCTGCTGGATGAGGATCGGCAGTTTCTGCCGGATACCTTCGCCAGGCCTCGTTGCTGGGTGTGGTCAAGAATTAGCGCAGGTCCCGCTCGCAGAGGAGTCCGGCAGATAGGACCTGCATTGAAAAGCATTGGCGACTACACCCCGTTTGGCTTCTCACATGGAGAGTTCTCACACCTGGATCAACAATTCGCCGCAAGGGCGCCCCCGCGGGTTCCTCGATTGACCTTTGTTTGGGGCGACTTCTATACTTCGCAGCTTGAATGGATGAAGATTTGAGGGTTTCAGCAGGAAAGTATCCCGACGATGTCGGATCGACACTACGTTCACCAGGAAGACGAAGTCGCATTGGCCAAGATTCTGAAGGAATCCAAGCCATGGCTCGAACAATACGGAACGACGATCATTTACGGTGTTGCCGCAGTTCTGGCGGTTTGCGCGGTCGGTGTGTATGTCGCTCGCCGTCCGCCTGCGACCGCCGCCGAGTCCTCCGGCTTGCTGATGGCAGCTTCAGTAGAAGAGTATCAGACAGTGGCCGATTCAGCCCCGGATTCTCCGATCGGAATCGTGGCTCGTCTTCGACAGGCTGAACTGTCTCTCGACGAGGCTGCTGGGCAGCTCTTCACCGACCGTGAAAAAAGCGTCAAAACTCTTGATAATGCGGCTCGTACGTTTGGGAATCTTGCCGATCGCAAGGACCTGAACAGCGACTTGCGAGAACGAGTCCTCGCGGGTGTCGCACGAGTTCTTGAATGCCGCTGCGACGGGACAGATGCGACCGTCAAGCCTGCGATTGAGGCCTGGGAGAAGCTTTTGAAGGAGTACCCGGACTCTAAGATGTTCAAGGACATCGCTGAGAGCCGCGTGAAGACACTGAAGTCAGATAATTCGAAAGCGTTCTACGCCTGGTTCCATACTCAGAATCCGAAGGCCAGCGATGATTTGCTGTTGCCTCAGGATGGACCGGGAAAAGTTCCTGACGTTCCGAAGTTCGACAT
>CANHVD010000094.1 GCA_947463775.1 Planctomycetaceae bacterium
AGTCCCTTCAGGACAGGGATCTGTCATTGCCGTTCGCGCACAGATTTCTGATGCCGCTGGTAATCGCGGAGAAGCATCGACTCAGCTGGTGTCAAAGGGAGTGTCACAGGCTCCCGCGGTTGGTCCGATGACTGCTCCTCCTATGCCAGTCGCAATCCATTCGACTCCGATGGGCCCATCACCATTCGGAGCATCTCCGCAGAATCAAAACGCAACCAATGTTCCGGCAGGCTATCCGGCTCAAGCAATGAAAGCAGCTGTCGCCCCTGTGCCTCAGAGCCCTCTACCGCAGAGCCCTGCACCGGCGGTCGGTTATCCCCAGGCAACGGCCACGACAAATTACGGTGGAAACTATGGAGCTCCGATGAGTTCTCAGGTTTCAGCGACGGCCTCAGCCTCGGCGATGCCCGGTCTTCCGGGGTTTCATAACTCGATGAATTCATCCTCCATCGGTGATGAACAACTGGTGAATACTCACGTGTTCGACGTTGACTATCAGGTGGAAGACGTTGGTCCATCCGGAGTCAGTGCGGTGGAACTGTTCGTGACTGAGAATGGCGGTCAGCAGTGGTTCCGATACGGGAATGACACCGACCTGCGTAGTCCTTTTCAGGTTGACGCTCAGGGCGAAGGCACATTCGGATTTGCTGTCAGAGTTCGTAACGGTCTGGGCTTTGCCGACGCTCCACCTCAGCCAGGACAGGCACCAGAAATTATTGTGACCGTTGACGAGGCCGCTCCTGGCGTTGAGCTGGCTCAGCCATCAGTGCGAGTCGATGGTTTCGGAACAGTGCAGCTGGCCTGGCGAGTCACCGATCTGCATCTGGCTCCGTCACCGATTCGACTGGAGTATTCAACGACTCCGAACGGCCCGTGGACACCGGTCTTCGATTGGCAAGCCGATCAGCGCGGATTTGACTGGTCGATTCGTCCTGGCACTCCATCGTCGCTTTACTTCCGCCTGCTTGCTCGCGACGCCGCCGGCAACATCGGTGCCGCACAGACGCCGCAGCCGGTCATCGTGGACCTGAAGAAACCCGTCGGCCGCCTCCTGAGAGTACAAGCAGCCTCACACTCCATCGCGCCGCGCAACTAGAAGAACGGTACGTGAGCATGCGTCAATGATAGCTCTCATTGACGCAGTGGACTCACAGCCATCGCAGCAGAAACACTCGCTCTAAAGACGCCTATGATCAGGCGAAAAGAGCGGGAATCAGCTTGCCATCGCGGACGATCATCACGGGCCGACCGGTTGGCGTGTGGTATTCATAGGTGTGGTCGATTCCGAGGGCATGATAGAAGCTGGCTGCCACGTCATCCGGTGAGAAGCCTTCGTGCTTCGGCAAGCTGGCTGTTTCGTCGCTTTCCCCCAGTACCTGACCGCCCTTGATTCCGCCGCCACCGAGGATCATGAACATGTTGCGTGGATAGTGGTCGCGACCAATGCGTTCTGTATTGATCTTCGGTGTACGTCCAAATTCTCCGGTCACGTAGACGACGGTCGATTCCAGCAAACCGCGAGCCGCCAGGCCCGTGAACAGGCCGTACAAGGCTTCATCCAAAGCTGGCAATTGCTTTGTCTTCAGTGTATTCCAGTTATCGCGGTGAGTATCCCAGCCGCCGTTCGTGACGGTGACAAAGCGAACTCCCGATTCCACAAGTCGCAAAGCCAGCAGGCAGCTTGCCCCAAGTCCGGACGAACCAAAGTCCTTCGTGAAGTCCGGAGACTCTTTGCTGATATCGAACGCCTCACGAGCCTTGTTGGACGTAATCACGGTGTGAGCCTGACGACCAAACTCATCCATACCATCCAGCAATTGGCTGTCTTTTTCGACATCGCTGAAAGTGCGATCAAGATTCGAAAGCAGGTTGCGTCGCTTCTCAACGTCTTCAACGGTCAAGCCACCTGACATCGAGATCCCGCGAACTCGAAACGCCGCCCCAATCTGCGGCGTCGTCGTTGTGTTCATCGGAGCATACTTGACTCCCAGATACCCCGGTCGCTGCGCGCTGTTCGGGATTGCGACGAAAGGTGGCATCTCAGGAATCCCCGGACGTTCTTTGCTCACAACGGAGCCGTAGCCAGGAAACTCCAGCGACGGTAAAGGGCGATTCCCTGTGTTCACATACTTGGTGCCGAGATCATGTGCGGCTACTGAGTGCGTCACGCCTCGCAGCAACGTGAACTTGTCCATGCAGGTCGCAATCTTCGGCAGATGCTCAGAAACCTGAACACCCGGAAGGCAGGTCTGAATCGGATTGAACTCACCGCGATATTCAGACGGGGCATTCGGCTTCAGGTCGAACGTGTCCATATGAGAAGGACCGCCGTTCAGATTAACGAAAATCGCGGCCTTACCTTTGGCATCCGGATTGATATGACTAGCGGCCGCAAGTTGAGCGTAACTGGCCAGAGACAAGCCGGTTCCACCAACCACGCCAGCCTTCAGAAAATCGCGTCGACCAACACCATCGCAGGTTCGGAAAAATGCCATGTGAAAACTCCTGGAGACTTATCAATAACTAGAGGTTGGTTTCAAAATATGATTCGAAATGTCTATTCCGCCACCGGGATAAACCCGGTGGCGAAGCTTGCTTGACCACTAATGATTCACCATAAACTCACGAGTATTCAACAGAGCCCACAGCACACCGCGAACTCCGTCGACGACATCTTTTGACTCGGAAATGTACGCCTGAGAAGTTCGAACTTCTTCTTCCGTCGGATATCGACTCAACGTTCGCAAGTAAGCTTCGTTGATAATTTCCGTGAAGTTGACGTTTGAGGCCGCGCTTGCTTCGGGCTTCGCTGACTCAGCATCAGTCGCAGCCGGGGTTGCTTCAACCTCAGCATCCGTCACTCCGACCTTTTCGGCTTGAGCTTTCAACTTTGCAATCTGTTCCTTAAACGATTTGACCTGACCGGCCTTGCCGTTCTTCTCCGCCTCGGCAAGCCGATCTTTCAGCTTCTTGATCTGCCCTTTGTACTTGTCACGAGCCTGATTACGCTGATCCTTCTTCGAATCGGCCGCATCCGCAACAGACTTGCGAGTGAACGTCAGCGAATTCTTTGTCGCAACGTCCAGCAACCAGCCGTCACCATCATCAATCATTGACAACAATTGGTTGTCATTTCGCACGAAGATGGTCTGCAGCAGACTTGGTTCTTCAGTGCGATCACAATCGCAATTGCTTTCGCGAGTTGATCGGCCAAACACAGTCATCGCATAGTCAGCCGGATTTCGATTTCTGTTACGAAGACCTGAACCAGGAATCGAGACTGCTCGTTTCTCCAATTCCGTTACGAATTCAAGGTTCTTCGCATCATTGCGAGTCGCCTGAACCATCATGTCGTATGCGATCTCCGCTGGAATCCGTCGTGGCACCGCGCGGCTGAAGTTACGTTCATCCAGACGATTGGTCGAATTCGGAACCCAGCTCAGTTGATAAGTGCGGCTGTTCAGAATCTCGCGATGCAACCACTTCATGTCGAAGTTGTGTTCAATGAACCCGGCCGCCAGATAATCCAGCAGAGCCTTGTTTACCGGTGGGTTCGCAAGGTTCATGTCATCTGAAGGCTGCACGATTCCGACATTGAAATAGTTGGCCCAGACTCGATTGACGAATGCTCGAGCAAACAACGGATTCTCCGGAGCACGCAACCAGTCCATCAGTGGCTGACGAACATCCTCGTACTTCGTCAGATCCACAACCGGACCGGCCAACAACTTGGCACTGGCCACAGGTGGGACGTTTCGATCAGGCTTCCCGTTGTTCTTCTTTTTATCCCTGGCTTTGACCGGTGTCGCCTTAGGCTTCACAGCATAAACTTCTGCGAACGGAATGATTTCGCCGCCCTGAACCTTCCTGGCCAGAATGTTGCGAACTTCATTGCCCTTCAGGCCTTTCGTTTCTTCAAACTTCGCGACCATCGCATCATATTCGGCCTTGGCGTCCGGGCGAGTATTCTGGCGGCCTGTCGTGGCCTTAAAGAATCCCTCAAACTGCTTGAAGTCGTCCTGAGTCCACTGGTCAAACGGATGCTTATGACACTGAGCACACTGGATGCGAGTTCCCAGGAAGGTGTATGCAAACCCGATGACTCGATCTTCCGACGTCTGGAAGTTCTGCCGAGCCCAGAAGTGTGCCAGGCCGGAACGTTCCGCGTATCCATCCGCACCCGGTCCGCCCTTGTGGTACAGCTTCGAGATATTCTCACAGTACTGCTGGTACGATTCACCCGGCTCACGACTGACAGCCATGACAATTCCCTCGACAATCCTGTCGTAAGGAACATTGTCACGAACTCGTTTTTCAATCCAGGCATACCAGTGCTTTGACGCTTCGGTCTGCACCGGAGTCACGTTGTTCAACTTATCATCGCTGTTGCCAGTAAAGTCGCACAGCTTCGTCGTCCACCAGGCAACATAACCGGGACGTTCGAGCAGTTCGTCGATCTTCAGCTTCCTCTTATCGGATCGATTGTCTGCAATGAACGCTTTGACTTCTGCTGGAGTCGGCAACGTTCCCGTAACGTCCAGACTGACTCGACGCAGGAATTCCGCATCGGTACAGGTTTCAGACTGCACGATGCCAACTTTCCGCAACTTCTCAATGACCAGTTCATCAACCTTCGTCGGAGCCGCAACCTGCGGATACTTGTCCCCGAAGTTTTCTGAGACGGGGCGAATCACAGGCACTGGTACGACCGCACTGTCGTACGACGCCACAACATGCGTATCGCCGGATGATCCTGCCATCACAAGGCCATCATCAGTGATGTCGGCGATCTGATCATCGTTCGTCTGGAACCGAGTCAGTGCCGTTACGTCTTCGCGAGTTCCATCCGTCCAGATCGCCACAGCCTTCAACTGCTGTTGCTGACCATCCGCCGAAAAGAGAATCTCAGCCGGAGTGACTTCCAGCTTCGTCAATGTGGGCGGCTCTTCAACGCGTGCCGGCGCGCCGGACTGGATCCAGCGGAGCAAAACATGATGCTCCCAACTGCCTTCTTTCAGGCGCTGGCCACCTTCATGCTGAATCTGCATCAATGGCTTTGCCAGAATCAAACTCTCTGTCGGAGTTTCAGGATCCAGACGACCGTATAATTCGTCATGATCAAGGACAAAATCGTATCCAAACAGGCTCATGCGAAATCCGCCTCGCCCCTGGAAAGATCCATGGCAACTACGGCCATTACATCCCAGCTTTCCGAGCAACGGAACAACGTGCTTCTGAAAATCCGGCGATTCCCCGCCAGCTTCCGCACTGATATAGCGTTGAGAAACAGAGGCCGTTACCTCTGCTGAAGCTTTCAGTACTTCCGCCGTCACAGCAGGAGCAGCCTGCTCCTGAGCAACCCCGATCAACGATCCGACGGCCACAGCCAGTCCGAATACGGCGACGGAGATCCATTGTTTGATGCTGATCTGCATGACAAACGCCTTTTCAAAATCAACAAACGTAATCTACTTTTTGTCCGCAGCAACCGGGGCCCCGGAAGCCTTCTTGCCGCTGTTTTTCGGGTTCCCCGCCTTCTTTGCGAGCTGTTCCCATTCTTTATCCACCTGCGAATCCATCGGATCCGACAGCGCCGTTAACTGCTCATCAATCTTTCGTTGTTGCTCAAGTAGACGTTCCTTGTCCGCTTTTAACTGAGCCATCTTCGCTTCGCGACGCTGCTTCAGTAAACCCCGAATCTGTGTTTCCAGCTCCGCATCACGACTCAACGACCATCGAGCCGTAAGCACTCGAATTTGCGATTCAAGCTTCCAGCTTTCCAGCTGAGCGTCGTATCGAGTCGGGTTCTTTTCGCGAGTAATCTCCAGCTGCTGCAACTGCTTATTTAAGTCTCTTATTGCTCGGGCGAATTCGTTTGGGCGAGATTTCTCAAGCTGCTCCAGCAGACGAGCCAACTCCGGATGATGCTGAGTTGCAAACTCCATGGCCGCCTTACGATCTGCCTCGGACTTTTCTATTCGAGGTCTCTTTTCGCCTTGTTCCGGCTTGTTAGGCTCCGCGACCCTGGACTCTCCCTCAGGCTTTTTTTCCTCAGGCTTCTTCTCATCCACAGACGTCTGAGCTACGAAAGCCTGCAACGGCATCTGTACTCCAGACCCGAGCCCCGCGATCGCAACAGCAAACAAAGCCAACAGTCTCATCAATTCAACTCTCCGATGATCAACTTACTCGGCACTGAACCATTCCGTCAAAAATCTACGCCACCGGGTTTACCCCGGTGGTTCAACGGCTTCTGCACCACGACTTCTTCTCCAGGTCACTAATACACATCCAATTCCTCATTCAACTGCGGCTGACCACTACCGTCTTCTAACTCGATCGCCATCAACAACCATTCCGGGGTTGCCACTTCCGACAAGGCCGGATCCACATCCGTCTCAACATCCTGCAATGCCAGTAGCTCTGTGGTTTCCGATTCCGAAATCAGATCCGCAAGAGCATCCACCGTCTCTGCATTCACAACAGCCAACTCCCCCGAGGATCGCTCACCGGAGCCAGTCGCAAAAGTCAGCAGAATTCCCGCGAGCCCCAGTCCAGCCAGGCTCACTGCGACGTGAGACACTTGAGAACGAACCGCGATAAATCCGGGCGTGGTATCCACCACTGACAGTTTAACCACAGCCGGAGCAGTCTCGGCAGATAACTCGCGACAAGCCACTGCGATCCCGGCCTGCAGGCGAGTCGCATTCAGGACCAGCTCACACAGTTCCGCATCATCCAGCATCGCCAGTTCAAACGCATCCGCGTCAGATTCGGAAAGCTCACCGAGCACATACTGGGCAGCTCGCCAAGCACGTTCGTCGGCCGCGGTTCCGGTCGTCTCTGAAGTTTGCAGTTCGCTTGCCATATCAATCCCAGCCCGTCTTTCGGAAGCATCAGCTAATTGACCCACAATTCTCTGAGCCCGGAGTCTTCTCTCAGCCGCATCAGAGCTCGACGCATCCACGTCAGAACTGTCCCCAGCGGCAATTTCATTTCGGCAGCTATTTCGGCAAATCCCTGCCCTTCGTAAATCCTTCGCCGAACCACTTCCCGTTGATCCGCCGGCAACTTCGCCAATGAGCGACGAATAGCCACCACCAAATCGTCATTCACAAGAACCGTATCCACCATCCACATCAAATCATTCGACCGTCCGGAAGCGTCCAAGGCCTGCACACCAGCACCCTGATCAATCAACTTCTGCCGCTGCACAGTTTCGCGACGTATCTCCCGACGAATCTGGCGAGCCTCGTTCAAGGCCACCTGAAACAACCAGCCTCGCAAAGTGTCCTGCCGTCCCGACTGACTGGTTTCAATCGCCCGCACGACCGTTTTCTGAAATGCATCTTCTGCCAGATGACGATCCTTCAGGACCCCCGCGAGAAATGTCTTGAGATCTGCTTCCCACTTAACGCAGGCCGCCTCAATTATTTCGCGAGTTGCCGCGCAATCCCCGGAGACCGCTTGCTGCCAATCAAGAGATTGTTGCGAACTGGCAGGACTCTCTGGTTCCATCTGCGACAACGACCATCCTCCGAAGATCACACCTGACGGGAAAAGGATGCCCGGCCTTCAGGGATTATTTCAGCATTTTTCGGGCTGTGAGAGAATTCCTGGCCACGTTTGTTCGGCAAAACATGCCTAACTGTCGTCATCGTCCAACTCAACTGTCTCGTTTTTGCGCCATGAGGGCCAGATGTCTTGTAAAGCCGCGAATGAGCCCCTAACATCCCGCCCCGGAAAACAGCTCCTTGGCACGACTCAGTTTACTGACCGTTTCACTCGCTGTTTGGGCAGATAGCTCAGTTGGTAGAGCACAGGACTGAAAATCCTGGTGTCGGGGGTTCAATTCCCCCTCTGCCCATTCGATAAAACAAAGGGTTTCCGAGAAAATCGGAAACCCTTTGTTCGTTGAATACCGCCATTCATACCGCCATTCTCATTCTGTGGCGGTATCGTCGTCGATCGGCTGAAAGAGACTGGCAGTTGCCGCCGTCACCTTTGCCATCCCGGTACGCGTCGCATGTGCGTAGATTTTCGACGTCACAACTGAACTGGCATGGCCGAGCAACTCCGAGACGTTATTGATCGGAATCCCGCTTTCCAGAAGTAGCGTTGCTGTGGTGTGTCGCATCTCGTGCCAAACGAGAACAGGAACCTTTGCCTTCTCACACAATGGCTTGAAAGTCCGACTCACCAGATTATTCCGGTTGATGATCTTCCCGGCATGGTTGACGAACACGAGGTTATCGCCTGCCGTTGGGTGTCCGTCCATCATCATCCGGGCTCTGTGCTTGTCCAGGGCTTCCATAACGTAAGGCGGCACGACGATTGACCGATTTCCCGCGTCTGTCTTCGGAACCTCTCCAATCGTCGCCTTGCCTTTGTTGTCGGTCAACGTCCGGGAAATGCCGATCTCGTTTTTCGTCCAGTCGATATCGGACCAATATAACGCCAGGGATTCGCCTTGCCGCATTCCCGTGAACATGGCGAGTGCGAACAGGGCAAACCAGCGATGCCCCGCCACATGCTTCAGGAATGCCTGAGATTGTTCGGCAGTCCAGACGGTTCGCTTCGCTTTTGTCAGTCGTGGCTTGTCTGACTTTGAACAGGGATTGAAGCCGATCAAATCCCGTTTGACCGCATCATTGAGAGACTTACTCAGGACTGCAAAAATCTTGTGCTGACTGGCGGCTGAATACTCATCTTTTGCCGCTGTGCTGATAACGCTGTCGATGTGCAGCCCTGTCAGTTGCTGTAGCCTTACCTTGCCGATCAGAGGATTGATCTTCGTCCGGATATCCTGCTGATATCGGTCTTTTGTGGACGTCGCCGCCTTGCTGATGTTCTCAATCCAAAACTTGAGATACTCTTCAACAGTCGTTCTGTTCGCTGTCGGAAGTCTGCCAGCGTCGTTTGCCGTTTGTGCGTTGCGGAGTTTCTTTTGAACCTCCTGCTTTGTCTTGCCGTAGATATCTTTGCGTCTGCGTTTCCCGTCGGGGCTCATCCCCAGGGAAATCGTTGCACGCCATGTTCCATCCGGCCGCTGCTGAATCGAGCCCTCGCCACGTCCACGACTACGCTCTTTCTTCGCCATCGTTGCCACTCCTCACAAAAGTGATCTCACAGATTGAAAAACGGGAAACTGACTGTGAGGAACAGCTTGTCGGCTTCGGTTAATTACTCCGAGCCTATCCCGCAGAACTCATTGTCTCATCATCGGCCTGGGATCTCAATCAACCACTGGCCACCCTCTGGAAGTGAATTTTTGACTTCCAACCGTTTTGGAAGTGATTCGTTCCGGCGATGACTTCCAAAAAGAAAAGCCGCCCAGGGTGAAAGGTAACCCGGACGGCTTTTCGATGAATGACAGTTCCTCAGGACGATTGCAGCCCCGATCGCCGGGATTCGCCACCAGTCGCGAAACGATCCCCGCCGGAATTCTGTCACGCAATGCCTTTCAATCCTGATTCTTTGCACCGTCCGCGTAATAATTCAAAGGCTGTTCAGCCGCTTCAATCATTTCTGCTCGCTGACTCCGCAACGATTCGATTCTCGGTTTGAGTTCAGCCAGTTCGGTCTGAATCCCTGCTTTGATCGCTGGCCACTCTGGTGACAGAACACGCCGGTTGACGTTGTTTTCAGTGATAACCGTAACCGCGTTTCGAAAGCTCCGTTGCAACGATTCAAGGTAATACGATTCGGCCCGATACTTCTCAGGTGACAAGCAAGCCTGCAGTTCACTGAGGCGGGTTTCAGCGTCGTGCATCTCACGGCCAATCGTTGCTTCGATGTTTCCGATATTTATTCGCACAACTCCAGCGATGTGTTCCGGAATCAACTCACGCAATCGCTGCACTGCTTCCGATTGTTCTTCGCATCGTTTGGCCGAAAGTCGCGCGTCGCGTTCCAGTCCGTTCAGCTTGGCCTGCAGTTCCTGAATCTTCGCTGCCAGCTTCGGGCCTTCCTTTTCAAGAATATCCGCTGCCGTCGCTGCCTCTTTCGATGTCGCTTTCCGATCGGCAGAACTGCCTGCAATGGCCGTAAACCTCAAGACAGAATTCACCCGTCGAATCTGATCATTGACGGCCCTTTGATCCCAGCCACATTCACGCTTGAAAAATGTCAACTCTGCAAATGTCGGCAGACGCCCAGCCCGATTGATTTCGCGAAGTAGGATTTCTGCTTCTTCGAGATACCCCGTGTGCCTGTCTGAAATTTCTCCTGCCACGGAATATGGTTCAAGTTTTGTGGACATTGTTTGATCCTTTGAAAATGTGTGATGTGGTACGTGAGAGATTTAGCGTCGATTCGCTTCAGCAATCATCTTCAGGCGAAGCCCAGGATTCAGTTTGTCTGCTGCCGATACATCGCCACCCGAAGCCAGAACAGCGGATCTCCAGCGAGCCGTTGCCGTCGCACCAACTGGTGACGCCGCTTTGATCCGTGCAACGATCCTTCGAGGAATCGCCCTGGCTGAAATCTGCAGCCGGGAAGCGTCGACGATCTTGTCAGCCAGTCCACAACTGACGGCTTCATTCGCACTAAGGAACGTTTCCGCCGCCATCATCTGACGAACTACGCTGGCAGGTTTCTTCATTCTGCCCGCGTACAAACTGACCATTCGTTCCGACAAACTGCCGATAAACTTCGCTTCGGAATCCGTGACTTCGGCGTCGTTCATGTGTGGATCGTGGAGCATGAGGTAGGCGTTTTCAGTCACTGAAACTTCGTCACATGCAGTCAGCAACGCACTGCCCATTGAAAGAGCCATGCTGCTGACGATTGCACGAACCTTGCCCGGATACGCTGCCAGAATGTCGAGAATCGCGAAGCCTTCAAGAACCGATCCGCCTTCACAATGAATCTGCAGTGTGATGTCCTCGCCAGTCGCTGGTAATTGGCTCCGCAGCCATTTGGCCGATAGTTCGCCTGACTCCTGCCCGATCGGGGCGTCAACTCTGATTGTCTTCATGCTTTGATCTCCTGAATGAGTGAATGCCATTGGTGGAACTCTATTCGCTGGCTGTCGCCTTGTGTCCGTTTGTGTTGCTATCCGTAGCAATGACAAGGAAGACAGGTCTGCCGATGTCATCCAGTCGAAGTGATTCTTTCCCAGTCGATCCGCAGGACGGGCAAACAAGATACCGCACGCGACTTGATCCACGCGTGATCGTTGTCCGGGTTCGCATCCGGCCGACTTGGCACGACTGGCATCGTTCGCCGCTTCTCATCTCGCCACCCGCAACCCTGCCCCCTGGCTTTCAATGCGATCAATTCGAGTGCGGAGTTCATGCAACTCCTGCATTCCCGGAAGACTGCCCAGCAGCTTCGACGATGCCGCCAGTACGATCTTTTCGTCTGATGAATCCAATAGCTTCACCAATGCGTTGCTGGCCTTTGTCGCGTTGCTGGTGAGCACAGAAACAGCCTGTTCAACCGCTTGCGTCCGGATACTCGCAACCAGCGTTCTGAACTCATCAGTAGACGCAATCGCGTAGCCTGTTGCCTCGCTGCAATTCGCTTCCTTACAGGCATCACGGATGCTTAGGCCGGACGCTACCAGCGTTGCAAGCGTCTCCAGATATCGGGATTTCTTCATGCTGCGGGCTCCTCAGAAAAATGGCACGGCCACCCCCAGCCAGTTGCGGGCAACGGGATGTAAACTTCGTGCGGGTCTCTGGCTTCGAGTGTTTCCAATACGGTCCGCTCGTTGTTGAAAGTGCGGAGATAAAGCGAATCCATTTCATCCACGGGAGTGACGTCAACCGTGATGGCTTCGGGCTCCGCGATATCTTCAATGGGCGTGTAACATGCCCGGCCTTGTGTGTCGCTGGATGCCGCTACGATGCCGCAGGTAAGGCATGGCAGAATCAGTTCGTTGAAGTCGTCCCAGTCGTTGGGGCAACCCGTCAGTTCACGATTCCAAAGAATTGACTCCCGGACCGCTCGAACTGATGTTGCTGCTGACAACTGCCTCAATCTGGCGAGCACCAAAACGCCCGATTCGTGGAATGTGTGCAGCCGATCGCCAACTAAGCCACGGGCGATGGCTTCACCTTTCGACGTTAGAAATACCGATTGCACCTGGCCACCGCTGTGCGTTGCTGTGATCAATCCGGCCGCAATCAGGGTTTGCCGCATTGCGTGAGCATCTTTCCAGTTATCTTTTCCATCGGCTTTGACGGTCACGCCTGCAGATCCGGAAAGATATTCACGCTGCCTCTGTCTGACTTCCGTGAACGGTGTCTTGCTGTGAATCTGAAAACGCCACGGCCAAAACAGTGCGTCACGTCTCGCCAAGATTGTGACCAGCAACGTCGATTCCGCTGCTGAGATTCCGCCGGTATTCGATGCCGCTTCGAGTGCGGCCAGTCGTGTTGTGATCTTCTTTGCCATGAAAAGTTTTCCGTGATTGGAAGGTAGGGTTCAGATTCGGTGAGTAGAAACGGGGCTTATTTGACCGCAGGGAACATGAATTGATCAAAAGATCGTTTAAGCCCCGGCGGGGGTCTGCCATGCCTGCAGTGCCTGACGCTGGCTGTGGTGGTCGGCGTAGGTCTTTGCGTCGATGTCGTGCTGTCTGCCATCGGCCAGGGTGAACGCTGGCCGCAGATCCACTCGAAGCCGCCGCAGCTTTTCCGCTGCTGTCCACGTCTGCTGAATCAGCAGACAAAGTTCTGCGATTTCCTCCGGCGATGGATCTCGATTCGTTGCCATGTGGTCACCTTCAAATGGTTCCGCTTCGGTGGTGGGTAGTGGGGTTCTGCAGTCCCATCGAACCACCGAAGCGGAATCGTTGAAGCCTGCGATTTTTCTCTGCGATTCTGAACGCCCGCCCTCAGGCGTTGGGCGTTCAGTTCTGGTTTAGGATGTCCGGAAGGAGTGTTCCGCAGTTCGTTAGAACTAAGGAATCACCCTTCTGGATGTCCTTTCTGGACAGTGTCAGCAAATGCTGACCGGGAATTTCGACAAATGCTGACACTACAATGTCAGCAAATGCTGACACTACTTTGCCCGCTGAACCATGTTTTG
>CANHVD010000095.1 GCA_947463775.1 Planctomycetaceae bacterium
AATCGGGGCGTCCAGGTCGCGGCCTTTGTTCTCCCTCAGGACCGCCATCGCGCCCTCGAGGTGGTCGAAACTGAAACTCCGGCGGCAATGGCCCCAGTGTGAAATTCTCCCGAATCGTCTCTCCCGGACCGAAGTCGGAATCCTGCGGAGCGTGACGAATCAAATGCGGCGGCACATTGCGAAGACTCACGTCAAGATACTGCACGGTCGACACCGCCTGCAATGTCGCACGTTCATGCGCATCGCGATCGGCACGCCAGTAGACCAGCAAGCCAAACGCCAGGATCGACAGTGCGTAAACCGCACCGTACCACCACTGCAGTCGTCCGCGAATTGATTTAATCATGGAGAATGTACCCCTGGCCGCGTCGAGTCGTGATGAAGTCCTTCCCCAACTTGCGGCGGAGATTCGACACATGCACGTCGACCAGATTGGACAGGCTGTCTTCGTTCTCGTCAAACAGAGATTCATAGATCTGCGTTCGCGAAACCACTTGTCCGCGATGCAACGCCAGCAATTCCAGTAGTGAAAACTCGCGAGGCGTCAGCAGAAGTTGCGTGTCACCACGACGCACTGTTTTTGCCTTTGTATCGACGGCCAGCTCACCAATCAGCATCTCAGACGATGCCAACCCCACGGATCGCCGAATGATCGCGCGCAGGCGAGCTTTCAGTTCGACCAGATGAAACGGCTTGCTGAGATAATCGTCAGCGCCACCATCCAGCCCGCGGACTCGATCGTTAACCCCATCGCGAGCTGTCAGAATCAACACCGGAGTCTTGTGAGTTTTTCTGAGTGCGTCCAGAACCTGCCAACCCGTGAGCTTAGGCATCAACAGGTCCAGCACGATCGCGTCATATTCCCAACTGGTCGCCTTAAAAAGTCCTTCCTGACCATCAGCCGCTTCATCGACAGCATAACCATCTTCGCGCAATACCTGAGCAATTGTGCTGAGCAAATCGGGTTCATCTTCGACGACTAGAACTCGCATGGAACACTCTTCAGGACGGTATTTGCAGGAGATTCTCACGATCCTCAAGGACGACGGGTGAATGCTAGCAGGGCCTGCCTTAAGACAACGTGAAGAGCCCGAAAGATTTTTTCTGGACGCAGTTTCGCGAGAGATTCAGTGGCTTGTGGGTACGCCATGGACTGCAAACTCACTACGAGCAAGACGATGACTCAGCGAACTGTTACAGTCTGCCGAGTCCTCAACAGGTAAAGTCAGGTGGCTCGATGCAGAATTGCGGCCGCTAACAGAATCCTCCCCCTCTGACATCTGATCGTTCTTCTTCGGGCGGCTGAATTTGTTTATGAACTGGCGGCTCATTTTTTCTGGTGCGAAGTCGCCTGCCTGGGTGCTGTTTGCAATGCTCAGCGTTGTGGCTGTGCTGGTTCTTAGCGTCTTGCTGATGCGGCTGGAACGTCGCGTGGTGTCCAGGAATGTCGGCAGGGTTCTGCTGTGTCTGCGAATTGCAGTATTGGCCGTGATGCTGACTCTTTTGTTGCAGCCTGTGCTGACGACGCAGTTGGATGTGACACAACGCGGTCGCGTTATTGTTGCGATTGATGCATCACAGAGCATGGAGATTCATGACGCGAATGCACCGCTTGGTGAAAAGCTTCGCTGGGCTCAGGCACTGGGCATGCTGGGGAATCAGGAGACAGACACGCTGATTCAACAGTGGGTGGCCTCAGCCGACGCTGGTGAGGAACCCAATTGGCTGGGGAATGCTCAGCCCCCACAGACGCCAGCCGAGCAGTCAGCCGCTGAAGCTCGCAAGCGACAGGTGAATTCAACGCTTGAAGAATTGGCTCAAATGCCGCGAACGGAGTTTGTCCGTAGGCTGCTGCAATCACAGCCTCGCGAGTTGTTGCAGAAGCTGCAGAGCTTGATCGGTGTCGATGTGCGGCTGTTTGCGACCGAACAAAAAGCAGCGACCTCGGAGGAACTGGCGTCGCTGCTACAGTCGGAACGAATCGAACTTCTGCCGGGGAATACCGATGTCCTGAACGTTCTGCAGGCGGTCACTGCCGAAGATGGCGCCGGTGAGGTTCGTGGAATCGTATTGCTGACGGATGGACGACAGTCGGTCCCGGGAGATCTCACCAGTGCGACGCAGCTGTTGTCCAGTCTGGGTGTGCCAGTCTATGCAATTCCCATCGGCTCTCGCATTCCACCTCGCGATCTGTCCATTGTTGCTGTCGATGTACCCGAAGCGATTTTTTTGAATGACAAGGCGCAGATTCAGGCGACTTTGGCGACGTTTGGGTTCGAAGGCGAAGAGCTGACGGTTCGTTTGGAACAGGACGGAAAAACTCTGGAAGAAAAGAAGCTGATTGCTTCGGCGGACTCGGCCGTGGCGACGTTTGCTGTGCCCTCGACGGAAGCAGGTCGGTTTGACTATCGCATTGTGGCTGATCTGAAAGATGGTGAGCTGCGTGACGACAATAATTCTCGTGATGTTACGCTGCATGTCGTCGACAACAAGGCGCGAGTCATGCTGTTGGACGGCGATCCTCGCTGGGAGTTTCGATATCTGAAGAATCTCCTGGAACGTGATAAGCAAGTTGATTCCAGCATCGTACTTTTTCGACAGCCGTATCTGAATCTGCTGGACGATTCCTACATTGCCAGCAAGCTGCCACCGCTTGATGCCTTCGCACTGGAGCTGGCGAAAACGGATCTGCTGATCATCGGTGATGTGCTGGCGGACAATGTCGAGCCCGGTGTGTGGGAACTGGTCGAGAAAGCCGTATCTCGCGATGGTCTGACGGTGGTGATTATTCCCGGTCGACAGTCGATGCCTCACGGATTTCAGTCGGAGATACTCTCCAGTCTTCTACCAGTGAGGGAGTTCAATCCGAGAGTCGCCGAGCAGTTTCAGAAGTCCGCTTTAGATTCTCCCGCGACTTCTTACCATCTGAAATTGAGTCCTGATGCCTTTCATCTGCCGATGTTTCAGTTGTCCGATAGCATGACGTTGCGAGATCCGACGCTGACGGATTTGCCGGGTCACCAGTGGATTTATGGTGGAGTCCCCAAGGCCGGTGCAACGCTTTGGGCCAGCTCGCGAATTACAGGAGATTCGGGTGCGGCGGTCCCCACGATTGTGCAGCACGATTATGGATTTGGTCAGGTTGTCTGGATGGGAATCGACAGCACGTGGCGTTGGCGAATGCGGTCCGGGGATGCTCGCCACTATCGCTTCTGGGGCCAGCTCATCCGCTGGGCGGCGAGAAATAAGTCGGCAGCTGGCAATGATGACGTGCGGATGACGTTGTCGGATACGGTCATTGGTGAATCCGAACAGGTCGATGCGATGGTCCGCTGGAATCCTGAACGCCTGAAAGAACTCCAGGCAGCAACCATCAAGGTTGTGGCTACGCCCATTGTTGCGAAGACGGATTTGAAGACCGACACGGATATGAAGACGAAGACGGGTGGCTCTGTTGCTGCGAACGAGAACTCTTCAACGTTGAAGCAGTTCACAGCCGCCCTGGAAACTTCACAGGATTCGCCCGAACGATTTCGTGGTCGCGTTCCGAAGCTGGCTCCAGGGCTGTGGCAGATTGAACTGCAGGTGACCGGTGGCACTCTGAATCTGGAAGAATCGATTCGCACAGAACTGCTGGTTCGAAAAGAAGAGTCCACAGAACTGGCCAACGTGAGTTGTAACCGAGCCCTGTTGCGGCAACTGGCCGGAATGACCGGCGGAGAAATGATCGAGCCGTGGAATACGGATCGACTGGTAAGTCTGTTTCGTCCGGTCGATCACGCCGCTCAGGAGGTTCAGGAACGAACACTCTGGGATCATTGGTGGGTGCTGATCGTGTTGTTTTCGCTGATGATGACAGAATGGGTGATTCGGAAGCTGAACGGGTTATCTTAGCTGGGCAGCGTTGATTTTGGTGAATTCGATTTAAGGAAAAAAAATGTCTACTCGGCGAACTCAGGGCTTATGGCTTGGCAGTCTGATCGCAGCCTTCGTCACAGGCATGATCGTCTGGAACCAACAGGGCAAGTCTCCGGAGACGCTTGAGGACGAGGGCCGCCGCGCACTGGTTCGTAATGAGCTGACAGTGGCCATCGCTGCATTTCAGCAAGCTGTGAAGATTTCTCCGGACCGCTTGTCTTCGTGGAAACTGCTGGCGGACGCAGCCTGTCGCGACGGCCAGGTCGAGGAATCCTTTAGAGCATTCAAGGTAGTGACAAATCTCGCGCCGGACGATGCGAACTCCCTGGGGCTCCAATTGGGTGGACGCTGGATGAGCAGGAATCAGATCCAACCGGCCATCCAAACTCTGAAACTGGCCATCGTTGCCAGTTCCCGTCCTCCGCAGCCATTTCGATTGCTGGCTCAAATCTACAGCGTGACCGGACAGCGGCGAGAAGTTGTTCGCTGCCTGATAGAGTTGCTGAAACGCAATGAGTTTACTCGCAACGATCTGCTGGTGTTGTCGTCCGTGAATCCCACGATTAATGATCCTCAACGACTTGAGATGATTCTTAAGGCGAACCCGGCCGACAAATCCCCGTTGATGTCACTGGCGATGCAGGAACTGGATCAGAATCAAGTTTCTGCCGCCAAACAATATTTGATTGACATCACAACGGCCGATCCAAACAACGCCGAAGCGCAGGGGTTACTGGGCGAAGTCTTTGCCGACTTCGAGCCTGATGCATTTCTCGAATGGAACTCCAGCTTGCCGCAGGAAGTGGAAACGGATCCCGGTATCTGGCTTGCGCGAGGGAAATGGCTGCATGCAAACAAGCATTCGCCGCAGGCTGTCCGATGCCTGTTGGAAGTCGTCAAACGCGAGCCAGAGAATCTTTCTGCATGCACGTTGCTGGGACAACTGCTCAAATCCCTGGGGCAACAGGAACAAGGTAATGAGTTCACAGAGCGGAGTCGCAGACTGCAGAAAGTTCTGGACTTGAATGAACGTATCAAGGAACCGCGCGGAAGCGAATCTATTCGCCCGATGATTGAGGAACTTGAAGCCACGGGGCGTCTCTGGGAAGCGTGGGGCTGGTGTGTCATTTCTCTTCAGGAACAGCCCAGCGATAAGACTGGGATTGCGGCGATTCGTGATCGCATAGCACCGCAACTCAAGTACGACGTACCTCGCACGACCGCCGATTCATCGCTTGCGAAGAAAATGGACTTGAGTCCTTACTCACTGCCGGATTGGGCCAAAATCAAAGCCGACGCAGTAAGCGATGTGACGACTCGTCAGCAACCAATCTCGCCGATTCATTTCGACGATCGTTCCGCTGAGGCTGGTCTTGAATTCAGATACGTCAACACGAAGGCTCAGGAGAGCGGTCACAAGATTTATGAAACCATGGGGGCTGGCGTTGCGGTTTTGGATTTTGATCAGGACGGCTGGCCGGACCTGTATCTGCCGCAGGGGAAGACCCTGCCGTTAAACAGTGACACTGGTCCCAGTGATTCAATCTATCGCAACCTGCGAGGTCAACAGTTTCGTGACGTTACAATGACCGCGAACATTCACGAGACGAATTATTCGCAGGGAGTGTCAGCCGGCGACATCAACAACGATGGGTTTCCGGATGTGTATGTGGCAAACCTCGGTCGAAATAGTTTGTTTCAGAACAATGGAGATGGAACGTTCTCGGAGATCACTCAGGCAGCAGGCCTGCAGGAGAGCGTCTGGACCGTCAGTTGTGCCATCGCAGATCTCAACGGGGACAGCTTGCCGGATTTGTTCGACGTAAATTACGTTCAGGGCCCGGAGTTGCTGACGGCGACTTGTCTTGATCAGAATGGCCGACCGGTTGTGTGCCGGCCCACCGTCTTCGATCCAGTGCTTGACACGTTGTGGGTCAATCAAGGTGACGGCAATTTTTTGCCGATTCAAAAGGACGCTGGGCTGGAACTTCCTCAGGGAATGGGCCTCGGCATTGTCGTCGCAGATTTCAACGAGGACTCGCAATCAGACGTCTTCATCGCGAACGATATGACGGCCAATTATCTTCTGATAAATAAGACCTCAATGCCCGGTCAGTCTCCACTATTTTCAGAGGAAGCGTTTCTAAAAGGAGTCGCCCTCGACATGAACGGGCTTGCACAGGCGTGTATGGGCGTTGCCTGTGCGGATGTTAATCGAGACGGGCGTCCGGATCTGTTCGTTACTAATTTCGCCAGAGAATCTAATACGCTGTATTTGTCGAAACAGAACTCGCTTTACGAGGATCAAACACAGGCGGCCGACCTGCGTGGACCCAGCTTTGAGCCCCTGGGCTTCGGAACGCAGTTTCTTGATGCGGATCATGACGGCTGGTCCGACCTGATCGTGATGAATGGTCATATTGATGAGTTTGTGGGCGAGCCGTTCCGAATGCCGGCCCAGATCTTCTCTGGGCAACCAGGAAGTCGATTCGTGGAGTTGCCGCATGAGCAGGCTGGAGAGCTGTTTCAGGAGCAACGTCTCGCCCGTGGGTTGGCAAAGCTCGACTGGAACCGCGATGGTCGTACGGATTTTGTGGCCACTGATCTTGAGCGTCCACTACTGTTAGCAGAGAACACGACCGTCACTCCAAACAGCTTCCTTCGTTTGCGATTGACCGGCACCGTAAGTAGCCGAGACGCAATCGGTGCCAAGGTTGTCATAGCGATCTCAGAGGGAGACGAACGCGTGTTGCACCTGTCGGCGGGAGATGGCTATGAATCCTGCAACGAACGATGCCTTGAGGTTGGAATTGGCGAAATAAGATCATTACAACGTCTGGAGATTAATTGGCCTTCCGGAGCGACTTCGCGTTACGACAACATTACGGTAGATCAATGGTTGCATGCCATTGAAGGTCAAGGGCAGCTCGTAAACGTTCCACGGTGATTCTTTGTATCGAATGTTCACACTGGCGGAGACGGTTCAAACGGCGGGAACGTGACGTTGTGGCATTGGCGGTATGCGTCAACGTTTTGCGGAGTCGGTGCTTAAATGATAAGCGACATGGTGTAAACATTTGTGCTATACAGAGTGGTGTTGAGCATTAATGTTCACATCGCACTGAAATTGCGAATTCGCTTAGTGTTTAAGCGAATGCGTGCCGCAAAATGCTCCTCCGCTTTCGTTTGTGTTCATGTATGAACATGATTAGCCACGATGGCGGATTCGAGGCAATAAGGACTCTTGTCCCATCAGGAGACTGCAATCTAATCTGAGTTCCAGGTCGCATCTATCGACCAATAGCAGTGCGCCCTGCTGAACCGGCAACGCTCGGAACTCTGTCTTTGCGATCATTTCAGAGGGTCAATCGGTCCGCATCGGAATAAGAGTTGCGTCCGAATTTTCCGCAGGAATGCTTGACGAACGGAGCTCACTGGGACATGCTTTCAATTAGTGGAAATGCGTTCATGTGATTTGAGTTGACACACTGTGTATTTGTTATCCCGCCCGCTGAAGACGCATCTGCTTTCTTTGGCGGTGGACAGGTGATTCATGCAAACGGTAATTATCGCTGAAAGGAAGTATTTCATGAAGTGGCAGAGGTTGAGTTCCATTTTCGTTGCCTTATTCATCGCCATGGTATCGCTGACGGGTTGTGAAGAGACTCTTGAAGCGCCCGTGGAGAAACTCGTAGGGGGTTCGGGCACGATCAAAGTGGATGGAAAGCCGGTGGGTGGCATTCGCATTCGTTTGACGCCCATCAATGAAACCAAAAGCGTCGGAGGATCATGGGCTATTACCAAAGATGATGGCACGTTCAGTCTGACTCACTGGACCAACGAACCGGGCATTGCTCCGGGTTCTTACTTGATCACTTTCTCCCGCTATGTGAAGCCTGATGGGAGTCCATTGGGTGAGCGCGATTCTCCAGCGATGGTTCAGGCCAAAGAAACCATCGCGAAGAACTGGAGCAATCCGGAGCCCGATCAAATGGCCGCGTTGACTCGGCGTGTCGACATCCCGGAAGGCGGGAAGACAGACATCGAGTTCACAATTGCCACCGGGAAATAGCTTTCGGCTTGATGCTGACAGCACTGCAGTCAATGTCGAGGAATGTTTCTTCGACAGTTTTTTCGTTCTCATTCAGAGGGTACTATTTTATGAAGATGACCAATGGGACCGCTGCCTTCCGCAGCAGAATGCTCCGAACAAGAGCGTTCACACTGATCGAACTGCTTGTGGTAATCGCGATCATTGCGATCCTGATTGCCCTGTTATTGCCTGCCGTGCAGCAGGCTCGCGAGGCGGCTCGCCGCACACAGTGCAAGAACAACCTGAAGCAGATTGGCCTGGCACTGCACAATTATCACGATACGGCAAACATGTTCCCGTACGCCAGCAATGCCGCTGCGTCAACTGTGAACAGCAACACGGCGATTATGCCGCTTCAGAAGAATCAGACCGGCTGGGTCTTGTTGTTGCCATATTTCGAACAGGCTGCTCTGTATAGCTCGATTGATCATTCTGCAGCGATGGGTCGCTGGAGAAACGGTGGCGCAGCACCACTGGCGAGTGGCGGTCCAACGGCAGCGAATGCTGCTGCGTCGGCGGTAAAGCTGGCGGCTTTGCTTTGCCCTTCAGACAGCGGGAGGCAGACATTCCCGGGTTTCGATGGAAACTACGGATGTGAAACAAACGTTGCTTCCTACAAATCTACATACGGGTTCAGTGCCAGCGGACAGCCGTCAACTCTGTGGAGCAATTTGGGCCAGACGACACGTACGATGTTCGGTGCTCAGTCCAATACGAACATGCGCGACCTGACCGATGGCACCAGCAACACTGTTGCGATTGTTGAGACAACTCTCAACGTTTACGACGGAATCACAGGTTCATGGGCCTGTAATCAGCACGTCGGCAACGGGATTGACTTCGCAAACCTGAACGGTCAGCGAAAAATCAATGACTGGGATTGCTGTGGCTGGGGTCCTGGTACGCCATGGAGCATCAAGAATGTTCCTGGTACGCTCGGTGAGTGGGGCACGCCCGGCAGCATGCACACTGGCGGGATGCAGGCTCTGCTGGGCGATGGTTCCGTTCGTTTCATCAGTGAGAATATCGACGCCACGACTCGTCAGCGTCTCGCTTACATCGCCGATGGAAACGTGATCGGTGAATTCTGATCGCCTGATCACAGAACCGGCGGTTGTTGTCCGGTATGATCAATCCACATGCGAAACCGCATGATCTGAAGGCCCCTGCTCTGCAGGGGCTTTCTTTATTGAGAGTCGGCGGTTAAGCCATTGAATCAATCTTCCGCAGGATTGATCCGATCAGATTCGACTGTTCCTGCGATTTTTCGCTTTGAGACCCACGCTTTGGATAAGGGATTCAGCGAATTGCGAGCTTTCGTCTGTTATTCGATCGCGGGTTGTGCGGGATGCTTTTGAGAATCGCTCCAGCAGAGGCGTTGTGGTGGCATCGCACGATAATTGTGACTGACTGCTCAACGCCTGATGAAACCGTTACTGCGGGGAGCGGGGAGCGGCAGTCTTCTGTCAGTTTTCCGAGGAATTTCCCGTCTGTGATCCAACCAGAGAGAAAAGCCCCCCGTGTGGGCTCATTGGGCGGTTCAAGGCTGAGATTATGTATATCATTCCTCAGAGGTTGATCATTATCGTGAGTTTTCCGCATTAGAACGCGGTCTGCAAAGTCCATTTCGATGTCCATGTGGGTGCGAGTTCAACATTTTCTGGAACTCATTCGTTTCAGCCACACCATTTTTGCGCTGCCATTTGCCATGTTGTCGGCGGTGATCGCCTGGGCTCAGGCAGACAGCATCTTTCGCTGGCGTGATCTGGCGGGAATCTTGATTTGCATGGTGACTGCGCGATCGGCTGCCATGGCTTTTAACCGACTGGTCGATCGGGATATCGACAAAGAGAATCCTCGCACGGCCAAGCGTCATATTCCTACAGGGTTGCTTTCCGTCCGAGCGGTGACGTTGTTTACCCTCGTGATGAGTCTTGTCTTCATCGCAACCACAATGATCTTTTTGCCGAAGCGGCTGCCGTTGTATTTGTCGGTCCCCGTGCTGTTGTTCCTGCTGGGTTACTCGTGGGCAAAACGCTGGACGAGCTTTTGTCATTACTGGCTGTCTGCGGCCTTGATGATGTCTCCGATCGCCGCGTGGATTGCCGTACGAGATGAATTTGCTCTGATCCCGACTTTGCTGGCCGGGGTTATCTTCTTTTGGGTGGGCGGCTTTGACATTATTTATGCTTGTCAGGACGCTGACTTTGATCGCGAACGAAAGCTGCATAGCATTCCCGCTCGAATTGGTGTGCGGTCCGCGTTGAGACTGGCGTTTATCAGCCATCTTCTGACAATCCTGATGCTCGTTCTGTTATGGTGGCTGGCTGGTCTCGGTTTGCTCTTTCTGGTGGGCGTTGTCGCCATCGCCGGACTGCTGCTGTATGAACATCGACTGGTCCGGCCCGATGATTTAAATCGGGTCAATGTTGCTTTCTTCAACGTGAACGCCATCATTAGTTTCGGAATCCTGGTGCTCGGATGCCTGGACATCTGGCTCTTCTGAAACGGTTGAATCTTAATTGCCTGCGGGACAAGAACATGAATCTCTCCATCTCTGACTCACGAATTCGGGCGATCGCGGACAAGGTTCTGGCCGGTGAACGCCTATCGTTTGACGATGGCGTGCTGCTGGACGAGACCGCCGATCTGCACACGCTGGGTCAGCTTGCCAACACCGTGCGAGAACGACGCAACGGTAACGTGGCGTATTACAACACCAACATCCATCTGAATCCGACGAACGTCTGTGTCTACCGTTGTCGCTTCTGCGCCTTTCGCGCGGACCTGAAGGACGAAAAGGCGTATACGTTCACCGACGACATGTTGCGAAATCGAGTTCTCGAAGGGCGCGCAGCCGGAGCCACTGAAATTCATGTGGTCGGAGGTCTGCATCACAAGAAGAGTTTCGACTGGTACCTGAACGTCGTTCGTGTGATCCACGAAACCTGCCCGGAGATTCATATCAAGGCGTGGACTCCGGTTGAGATCAGCTGGTTCAGCTTTATTACCAAACAGCCCATTAAGTGGGTTCTGGAGCAGATGGTGGAAGCCGGGCTTGGCAGCATGCCCGGAGGCGGTGCGGAGATCTTCGATGAAGAAGTTCGTCGCGAAATCTGCGAACACAAGGCGGACAGCGATGTCTGGTTCGATGTGCATCGGACTGCTCACCAACTGGGGCTTCGATCGAACGCGACGATGTTGTACGGGCATATCGAAAAGGCAAAGCATCGTGTCGACCATTTGCTGCGTCTGCGAGCACTGCAGGATGAGACTCATGGTTTCCAGACGTTTATTCCTTTGGCGTTTCATCCTGAGAATACAGAGCTGTCGAATATTCGGAAGCCGGACGGATTGTTTGACCTGCGTATGGTCGCTCTGTCTCGCCTGATGCTGGATAACTTCGACCACATCAAAGCGTACTGGATCATGCTGGGCGAACAGACTGCTCAGCTGGCTCTTGCTTACGGTGCTGATGATATCGATGGCACCGTTGTTCATGAGCTGATCTATCACGACGCCGGTGCAAAGACGCCGGAAGGAATGACGGTCGATCAGTTACACCGTCTGATTCAGGAAGCCGGTCGAGTTCCTGTTGAACGTGACACTCTGTATCGCCGAGTCATCCGGAATGGCCGCGAGTGGAGCGTTGGCGAAGCCCTGGTTTCAGCCTGACGTCCTGTGGCAATGCTGAGGCTCGGGCCCGGCGGCTCTGTGAGAAACACAATGGCTCTCACGGAGGCGCAAAGGCACGGAGGAAGAGCGCTGACCGCAGATGATGATGCTTGCATGGACGGGAGCTTGAACCTCGACGACCATGAACTCTGTGGCTCCGTGCCTATGTGAGAAAACACAATGGGTCTCACGGAGGCACAAAGGCACGGAGGAAGATCGCTGGCCGCAGGTGATGATGCTTGCACTGGCGGGAGCTTCAGCCGCGACGATCAGGAACTCTGTGGCTCCGTGCCTCTGTGAGAAAACACAATGGCTCTCACGGAGGCACAAAGGCACGGAGGAAGAACGCTGACCGCAGATGATGATGCTTGCATGGACGGGAGCTTCAGCCGCGACGATCAGGAACTCTGTGGCTCCGTGCCTCTGTGAGAAAAAACAATGGCTCTCACGGAGGCACAAAGGCACGGAGGAAATGCGCTGATCGCAGGTGATGATGCTTGCATGGATGGGAGCTTCAGCCGCGACGGACAGGAACTCAGTGGCTCTGTGCCTCTGTGAGAAAAAACAATGGCTCTCACGGAGGCGTAGAGGCACGGAGGAAGAACGCTGGGGTGCGACGATGAGTCTCTGCTGCGACGGGAGCTTTAACCCGAACGACCATGAACTCTGTGGCTCCGTGTCTCTGTTAGAAAACACAATGGCTCTCACGGAGGCACAAAGGCACGGAGGAAAAGCGCTGATCGCAGATGATGATGCTTGCACAGACGGGAGCTTCAGCCCCGACGGACAGGAACTCAGTGGCTCTGTGGCTCTGTGCCTCTGTGAGAAAAAACAATGGCTCTCACGGAGGCACAAAGGCACGGAGGAAATGCGCTGATCGCAGATGATGATGCTTGCACTGACGGGAGCTTCAGCCTCGACGAACAGGAACTCTGTGGCTCCGTGCCTCTGTGAGAAAAAACAATGGTTCTCACGGAGGCGCAGAGGCACGGAGGAAGCACGCTGATCGCAGATGATGATGCTTGCACTGACGGGAGCTTCAGCCCCGACGAACAGGAACTCTGTGGCTCCGTGCCTCTGTGAGAAAACACAATGGCTCTCACGGAGGCACAAAGGCACGGAGGAAAAGCGCTGATCGCAGA
>CANHVD010000096.1 GCA_947463775.1 Planctomycetaceae bacterium
CTGGCTTCCCGATTACTCAGTACACCCTTGGAGGTTGAAAGCACGGCAATCCCCGTCCCCTGGCGAATGTCCTTCATCTCCGACACCGCACAATAAACACGGCAACCTGGCTTCGACACGCGCTCGATATGCTGAATAACATGCTCGCCGGCGGGACCATATTTCAGGTTAACTCGAAGCGTCTTGCCGCACTCGGCATCCAACACTTCATAGTCCCAAACGAAGCCCTCACGCTGTAAGGCTTCAACGATGCTCACCTTGATTTTTGAACACGGAACATCCACGAAAGGACGTTCGACTTGTACACCATTTCGGATTCGCGTCAGCAAGTCTGCAATCGGATCTGTCATCATAATACACCAACCCACTTCTACCAACTGGCCTTCTTCACACCCGGGATCAAACCATCCAACGCCAGATTCCTGAAGCATATTCGGCACACCTTGAACTTGCGGTAAACCGCACGCGGCCTGCCACAAAGCATGCAACGATGCTCCTGACGGCTGCTGAACTTAGGTGTTCGATTTGCCTTTTCGATTTTTGCTTTGCTTGCCATTGCCTGATCTCGAGACCCATTTACACGCGAAACGTCAATCTATTCTTCTGTCTTGAATGGCATCCCAAATGCCTTCAACAATGCACGACCATCGTCATCCGTCACCGCTGTCGTAACAAAGGTGATGTTCATACCCTGTGTCGCGGTAACAGTCTCTGGGTCAATCTCAGGAAACACCAGTTGTTCCGTCAGACCACAGTTATAGTTACCGTTTCCGTCGAAACCCTTCGGGCTCACACCACGAAAGTCACGAACTCGCGGTAGCGCCAAAGTGATCAGGCGCTCAAGGAAATCGTACATCCTCTTGCTTCGAAGCGTAACGCGACAACCAATAGGCTGGCCCTCACGCAGTCGAAAACCAGACACCGACTTCCGGGCCCGCGTAATTTGAGCCTTCTGGCCAGCCAATTGTGTTAGCTGATCTACCGCTTGATCCAACCGCTTGCGGTCGTTCACGGCTTCACCAACCCCCATACTGACCACGATCTTCTGAAGTCGCGGCACAGCATGGATGTTAGTCTTCCCAAGCGAAGCCTTCAGCTCAGGAACAATTCGGCTACGATACTCTTCGTGCAACCGGGTCATGTCTGATCACTCTTGAAAAATAACCGCCGAAAAAATCTAAACAACTTCGCTCGCGAGACTCACAATCTTCATGTAACGACGTTCTCGCAACTCACGGGCGACTGCCCCGAAAATGCGGGTACCCTTAGGGTTCCCGTCATTATCAACGATCACGATAGCATTGCGGTCGAACTTAACGTACGACCCGTCAGCACGCCGAGCGGCCTTTCGAGTGCGAACAACCACACCCTTCACGACCGAGCCTGACTTAATCGCACTGCCAGCGAGGGCTTTCTGAACGCTCACAACGACGATATCGCCAAGCCCAGCGTAACGCCGACGGGTACCGCCCAGCACCTTAATGCACCGAGCAGTCTTTGCGCCGGAATTGTCAGCAACATCTAGGAGTGTCTGCATCTGTATCATGGTTCAATCTCACGGTTCCTGGCATCAAGCCACGCTCTCACTCACCAACTGTGGGTATCGCCGATGTGCTGACGACCCGTACAAGTTCCCAACGCTTGAGTTTCGACTTCGGCGGGCACTCCACGATCTCAACCGTGTCACCCTTCTTTGCGACGCACTGCTCATCATGTACGTGACAAACAGTCCGACCTCGAATGATCTTCCCGTACTTCGGGTGCTTCATTCTGCGATCGATCTCAACTCGCACCGTATTGGGCCGAGGATCTCGAGCTACAACACCAACTAATGTCTTTCTCATCGCTCGCCCAATCAAACCTTAGAAAGTTCTCGCTCGCGTTGGACAGTGAACATCCTCGCGATGTCTCTTCGCAACTTCTTCACATTACTAGGAACATCATTACGCTCAGTCGCTGCCTGAACACGCAAGCGAAATAGCGATTGCTGAGCCTCCCGCAGTTCGTGCTGCAGTTGCTCGTCCGACATTTCTCGTATTGCGTTCGACTTTGCCATGGCACCCTCAACTAGATCTCTGGTCGTCGCCCGACAAGCCGAACACGCACCGGCAGCTTGTGAGCAACACGATTAAAACAGCTTCGCGCTGTGTCATGAGACACACCACCAAGTTCAAACAGAACAGTACCGGGTTTGACAACAGCAACCCACCGGTCCGGTTCCCCTTTGCCCTTACCCATTCGGGTTTCAAGCGGCCGAGAAGTCACAGACTTCTGAGGGAATATGCGGATAAAGACTCGACCCTCGCCGCGAACGTACTGTGTCGCCGCGATACGGCATGCTTCAATCGTCTGCCCAGTGATGTGACCAGGATCCAATGACTGCAGTGCCCATTCGCCAAAGACAACAGTGTTGCCGCGAGTCGCCTTACCTCTTATACGCCCTCTTTGGCTTTTTCGATGCTTGACCCGCTTTGGCATTAGCGCCATCTGCAGTCTCCTCGTTCGAATAATCGCCCAAATCAATCCACACTTTCACACCAATAATACCCATCGCCGTCTTCGACTCGGCAAAACCGTAGTCAATGTGCCGGCGAAGAGTTGACAAGGGAATCGAACCTCGACTCGCCTTCTCCTGCCGGGACATCTCGGCACCGCCAAGTCGTCCCGACATCTGGATCTTCACACCCTCGACGCCCGCACTCATCACTTCGTCGAGGGTCTTCTTAATCGCACGGCGGAAACTGCCCCGCTTCTGAAGCTGCTGAGCAATCTTCATCGCCACGAGACGTGAATTCCGATTTGGATTGGTGATCTCAACAATCTTGACGTCCATGCGACGTCCAGTCAGATCTTCCAGCTCCGCCTTCAGCTTATCTACTTCCTGCCCCTTCCGCCCGATAATCACACCCGGCCGAGCAGTATGCATATGAACCACAACCTGATCACGAGTACGCTCGATCTCAACACGAGCGATCTCAGCGAACTCATACTTCGTGGCGACGAACTTCCGGATCTTCTGATCCTCAAGAAGCAAGTCCCCGAATTCTTTTTTGGAGGCGTACCAACGACTGCGCCAAGTCTCCATGACTCCGACGCGAAACCCTGTTGGCCTGACTTTTTGACCCATAACCGTGATCCTGACCTGACTGCAAAAAGATTAGCTCAACTCCGGTGCGTCGATTGCGACGTGAATGTGCGCCGTGCGACGACGAATCAAATTCGCCATACCTCGAGCTCTGGCATGAACTCGCTTAAACATCGGCCCACCGTCGACGCGAGCCTCTGAGATCTTCAGGCGGTCCGGACTGCGAACCCCGCGATCTTCCGCGTTCGCAATAGCACTCTTCAGAACTCGTTCAATGAAACGAGCACCTCTGTTAGGCTCAAAAGCGAGCGCATTCAACCCCTGCTCAGCCGACATCCCGCGAATCATGTCCGCAAACGGTCGAATCTTAGTAGGTGAAATACGAGCAAAGCGGTGGACAGCACGTATAGACGCCATGACTACTTCTTACCCTTTGAACCGTGCCCTCGGAACGTCCGCGTTGATGAAAACTCACCAAGTTTGTGACCGACCATATCTTCAGTCACGTAGACGCTAATGTGGGCCCGACCATTGTGTACCAAAAATGTGTGACCAACAAACTCAGGCGAAATCGTACAACGTCGAGCCCAAGTCTTAACAGGTTCCTTGCGCCCTGCCTCGTTCAGCTTCTCAACCTTTTCAAGCACTCGAGGGTCAACATAAGGACCCTTCTTCAGCGAGCGACCCATTCAAACACCCTTCCAAGATCCGAAGCCTACTTGACCTGACCGTAACGAACTGAACGACGCCGACGAATGATTGCCTTTGACGAAGCCTTTTTCTTGCTCCGAGTTCGACCGCCCTTCGCAAGCTTGCCGGTTGGGCTGCAAGGATGCCGACCTCCGGAATTTCGACCTTCTCCACCGCCCATCGGGTGAGCGATTGGATTCATCGCGGTACCGCGAACGCGAGGCCGGATACCCTTCCAGCGATTACGTCCCGCCTTACCAATAATGATGCTGCTGTGCTCAGAGTTACCCAATACGCCAATGGTGGCTCGGCAACTGCTTGGCAGACGCCGAACTTCCCCACTAGGCAATGTCACCTGGGCCCAACGACCTTCGCGGGCGTTCAGTGTAGCACCAACGCCAGCACTTCGACACAGCTGGCCACCACGGCCGGGCTGCATCTCAATATTGTGAATCACCGTGCCGGGCGGAATCACACCCAATGGCATGCAATTTCCGATGTTTGGCTCAAGCTGCGCGCCACTCTCAACCTTGTTCCCGGCCTTCAATCCTTCAGGTGCAAGGATATACCGCTTCTCGCCATCAGCGTACTCAATCAACGCAATTCGGCTTGAGCGATTCGGGTCATACTCGATATGAGTAACAGTACCAACGACGCCATCCTTGTCACGACGGAAGTCGATCTGTCGATACAATCGCTTATGACCACCACCACGATGCAACGCGGTGATCTTGCCCTGATTGTTTCTCCCGCCCTTTTTCTTAAAACGGGAAGTCAACTCCTTCTCTGGGCGCTTCTTCTTATCAGTGATTTCAGCGAAATCACTGACAGACGCACCACGACGACCAGGAGTCACCGGCTTGTAAAATCGAATCCCCATGATTACAGCTCACATCCACACGACAAGAATCTTCAGCGACGACGCATAATCCTAGAAGAACGCAATTCGATCCTCATCGTGAAGCTTCACGATGGCCTTCTTCCAGGACCGAGTCAACCCGACAACCATTTTATGCCGGCGAGGCTTTCCAAGACGAGTCTGGGTCCGCACAGCAACTACCCTTACATCCCACAGCTGCTGCACAGCTGCTTTGATGTCCGACTTTGTCGCCAGAGGATGAACCTCAAATGAGTACGCGTTCTGCTTCTCAGATAGATGAGTGCCCTTCTCCGTAACTAACGGACGACGGATCACCTGATGAGCCTCAAGAACAATACCTGTCGAAAAAGAAGAAGCCATTACTACACCGACCCCAATATCTCAAATCAGGCCTGACGACCAAGAATCCGATTCATTTCACCAACCGTAATCACCAAATGCCGCTGACGCAGCAACGTATAGGCATTCAAGTCACTGCCAGGCAGAACTTGCACACCATCAATATTTCGCGATGATCGCCAAACGTTCTGATTAACGCCTTCAGTTGCAAGAAGAACACTCTTCCCCTGCAGACCAACAGCCTTCAGAAATCCAGCCACAACCTTAGTCTTAGGAGCAGAACAATCCCACGCCTTCAGCACAACAGCCTGCGAATCCTGAAACTTACTCAGAAGCGCCATTCTTGTCGCCTTCTGAACTGCCTTTTTTGGCAATCGATAGTAGTAGTCACGCGGCTTCTTACCAAAAGCATGCCCACCACCGCGTCGAACCGGCGTACGAATCCCACCAGCTCGAGCACGACCTGTACCCTTTTGCTTGAATAGCTTACGGGTACTACCCGCAACCATCCCGCGAGATTTAGTTTGCACCGAACCAACTCGACAGTTAGCGCGGTACATAATCACGGCATCATGCAACAACTGCTTGCAGATCACGTCGGAAATTTCCGACGGCTCAAACGCAAACGTCCCGCAGTCCGCACCCAACATATCTTTAACAGGAACCGAAATCATGGCACCACCAGCAAGCATCAAGAACGATTCTTAGCGGAACGACGAACAACAACGTAACCACCATTCGGCCCCGGCACTGCACCGCGAACCAACAGCACGTTCGAATCATTGTCAACACGAACCAGACGCAGATTCTTCACGGTCACACGCTCGTTGCCGTACTGACCAGCCATCTTAGTCCCGGGGAACACGCGACTCGGGTCAGCACTCTGACCAATCGAACCAGGAGAGCGATGAACTCGCTTCACCCCGTGACTCGCACCGAGACCACCGAAATTATGGCGAACCATAACCCCAGTAAACCCGTGACCGCGAGTCGTACCGATCACATCCAGAAACTTGACCCCCTCGAGCGCCGCAGGACCGAGAACCTGACCAACCTGCAACCCATGAGAAGAATCAGCACACCGAAACTCACGAATGAATCGTTTCGGCTCACACTCGGCTTTGGCAACCGCCGCAGCACCAGACTGCTGGCGTCGCCCACCTAACGCGGCCACATGACCACGCTGAGCACGAGACGCCTTGCCTCGAGGCCGGTCATCAAAACCAACCTGAACAGCATCGTAGCCGTCTTTTTCTTTTGAACGGACCTGCAGCACAACGCACGGGCCCGCCTCAATGACAGTAACAGGGACAATAACGCCGTCGGCGTCATAGACCTGAGTCATCCCAATTTTTCGACCAAGCAACCCGACAGACATAGCTCCGCACCCGCGCGCAGAAAATTGAAAAACGCGAACAGAGACTGCCCGCCGTGATTAAACGACACCAAACGCAACAGACCAAACCTAGGCAGTTGCCGTAGCTTTGATCTTAATATCAACCCCAGCCGGCAACGAGAGCTTATTCAGAGCATCTACCGTCTTGCCAGTAGGCTGAATGATGTCGATCAGCCGCTTATGAGTCCGAATCTCGAACTGCTCACGCGACTTTTTGTCAATGTGAGGACTTCGAAGCACCGTATACCGCTCAATCCTTGTCGGCAACGGAACCGGACCGTGAACAATCGCCCCGGTACGCTTCGCAGTGTCTACGATCTCCGCCGCGGACTGATCCAGCACGGAGTGGTCATAAGCTTCCATCCGAATCCGGATACATTCTTCGCCAGCACCAGCCACCGTAAACCACCTTCAGCAAACAGGTTACGCAAAACGAAACCAACAACCCGAAAAACGGGGAATCGGGGAGTGTAGAGTTGATTGCAGTTTATGTCAATCAACGACGCCTGAGAAATCCATATCTTCGACAGAAGTGCCGTCAAACTTCAGCTACATCATCTGTTCAGCCACGTTCGGAGGTGCAATTTCATAGCGACAAGGCTCCATCGAGTACGATGCTCGACCTTGAGAAAGGCTACGAATCTGATTTGAGTACCCGAACATTTCAACCAGCGGGACTTCGCATTGAAGGACACACAGGTCACCCCGTCTGTCGGAATTGATAATGACTGCTCTCCGGGAATTCAGGTCCGACTGAACATTTCCCAGGAAATCTTCCGGGGTCACCACCTCGACTGACATGATCGGCTCCAAAATCGCCATCTTGCCTTCTCTGAGCACTTTATTAAATGCCTCACTGGCGGCCGTCTGGATCGCGACTTCGTTTGTTTCTCCCTCGCGGTAGCTGACTTCTGTGATCGTCAGGCTTAGTCCCATCAATGGGTTTCCATAAATGCCGCCCCCGTCCGCCTGATTTTTTATCGCGTCAAGCAGAATCTGGAATAACTGCTTTGGCAATGCCTCTGGAGGCAACCGATGGCCAACGCTGACATTGATCATTGATTCGGGAACCTCCTTCGCCATTAAGGTCAATCCGAATCCAATCGTTCCCGATGGCATTTGCCGCGAGAAGTCCACATTAACCGTGACTTCGCCGACCAGCTTCTCACGATAGCTGACTCGCGGCTTGTGGAATTTGACTTTAAGCTTGAAATCCCGCTCCATCCGGTGCCGAATCACTTCCAGATGTAATTCGCCCATCCCGCTGATGATTGTTTGGCCGGTCTCTGGGTTCGATTTCACTCGGAACGTGGGATCCTGTCGCTCAAGTCGCTTCAAAGTGTCGTCGAGCTTTTTGCGGTCATTGCTCGATTCAGGTTCGATCGCCATCGAGATCACCGTTTCCGGGAAAACAATGGACTCCAGCGCAACCGGGGAGCTGGCGTCGCAAAGAGTATCTCCGGTAGACGAATCTTTTGGGCCAATGATCCCGCAGATGTCTCCCGCTTCCACGCTTTCGACTTTTTCCCGCGAATCTGACTGGATGTGCCACAACTGCGTGACCATCTCCTTCTTGCCAAGTCGTGGATTCAGCAGCTTTGAATTCCCGGTTAGTACCCCGGAGTAGACTCGAGCAAAGAATAAATCTCCGTGAGGCTCGGCCTGCACCTTGAAAATCAGAGCACACACCGGGTCCTTGACGGCCGCTTTCCGGACCGTAGTTTGCCCTTCTTGTTTTCCGGACGGGATTACCCCTTCCACGGGCGGACGATCAAGAGGGCTGGGAAGGAAGTTGTTGACAGCATCCAGAACGGGCTGAACCCCAATATAATCCAACGATGCGCCGCAGAATACGGGCTGGATCGAGCCGCTTAATGTCGCCTTCCGAATCGCAGAGACTGCCAACTCAGTTGGGACTTCCTGGCCCTCCATGCAGACCATCATGATGTCATCATCTATCGCGGAGAGCACATCAAATAACTCTGTTCTCCAGAGTTCTGCGTCATCGCGGTACTGATCAGGAATCGGTTCCTCCCGAAAAACCTGGCCTTTTGACTCTGAATCCCAGTAGATCGCCGTCATCGTCAGAAGATCGATAACACCGCAGAATCCGTCCGCATTGGTCGATTGGCCTGATCCAATCGGAATCTGTAGTGGTACTGGCTTTGCGTTCAGTCGGTCGCGAATCTGCTCGAGTACGCGATGGAATCCCGCGCCGATGCGGTCCATCTTGTTGATCATGCAGATTCGAGGAACTCTGTACTTGTTGGCCTGCCGCCAAACCGTCTCACTTTGAGCTTCGACCCCCTCAACAGCACTGAAGATCACCACCGCTCCGTCCAGAACTCTAAGGCTGCGTTCGACTTCCGCCGTGAAGTCGACGTGTCCTGGCGTGTCAATGATGTTGATCGTGCAGCCCTTCCACTGGCAGGTAACGGCCGCAGAATAAATCGTGATTCCGCGCTGAGCTTCCTCGGGGTCGAAGTCCGTTGTCGTGGTGCCATCATCCACATTTCCCATCCGATGGGACGCTCCCGTGTAGTAGAGGATCCGTTCGGTGGTTGTGGTCTTGCCGGCATCAATGTGGGCGATGATGCCAATATTTCGAATTGTCTCTATCGAACGAGCCATGATCGGGTCACCGAAAAAAGCCGGGCAACCACAATAGCAGAGCCCGAAACAATGAAAACGAGGGAGTTTCGAGGCGACACAGCAAACGACAATTCGTTCACCCGGCTTCATCCGAAACACTGGAGTTCTGTCCCTTAGCCGAACAGAGCCGGGGATTATGACTTCGGCGGTGGCAGAAACAACTCAGAGTCGAAGCAGTTAGGAACAGAGTACCCACGAGGCACCGAAGGAAAGCATTTTGACTCCGCGCTCGGTGCCTTATCTCAGTGTCGAATCGCACACTCCAACCCGTCATCAATACGCCGCCCGAAGAATCTCCAACAGATCCGCCTCGGTGGGCTGACGAGGATTGACCATCATCAGCCGCTTGATCGCAAATGCCTTCGCTGCAAACCGTGGCAATTGCTCTTCTCGACCTCCGATATCACGAATTCGCTCAGGAATCCCGACGGCCCGCTTTAGCTTTTCAACTGCGGATATCGCCAGCTCCGCAGCATCCGCATCACTCTGGCCGGCCGTGTCTTCACCCAAAAAGGTCGCAATCCGAGCAAACGTCGAGACACGTGCCGGCAGATTGAATCGCATCACGAACGGCAGTAACAAACCGTTTCCCGCACCGTGTGACACATGCAGTTCGCCGCCCATCGGATACTCCAAAGCATGCACAACCGCTACGGCGCAGTTTGAGAATGCCATGCCGGCCAGCGTAGCGGCAAGACTCATCCCTTCCCGAGCCTCACGATGACCGGGTTCACGCACTGCCGTTTCAAGATGCCGTCCAATCAGCGAAATCGCCTTTTCGGCAAGGCATTCGCCCAGCGGAGTCCGCCCTTCATAAGCCGCCGTTTCGTTTTCCTTCAACGGCATTTGTTGAAAATCAACGGCTGTGCAGGCTTCAATCGCATGAGTCAATGCGTCAATTCCACTGTCGGCGGTGACTTTTGCCGGACAGGATAACGTGAGTTCCGGATCGACGAGAGCAATCGCTGGACGCAGGTAATTGCTGAGCGTACTGACCTTAATAGCGTTTTGCGTATCGGTCAGCACGGCCGCATGAGAAACCTCGCTGCCTGTTCCCGATGTTGTCGGGACACAAATGAGCGGGGTCACCGGACCGGGAACTCGATCCCAACCGAAATAGTCGCTCGGAGTTCCCTCGTGAGAATAAGCGGCTGCGGTGACTTTGGCCAGATCCATGTTGCTGCCTCCCCCAAGCCCCACAATCGCGTCGGGCTTGTAACGGCGAGCATCCTCAAGGGTTCGCTTCGCACTGTCGACCGATGGTTCCGGTTCGCCACCATCAAACACATGAACATCAAGCCCAGCATTGACGAGAGGCATGCGGATCTTGTCGACAATTCCGTTCGCCGCGAGCACTCGATCTGTCACGATCAGGATGCGTCGATAACCGTGTCGCTGAATAAGTCCCGGAAGTTGCCCGGCAGCTCCCCATCCAAACACAAGTTGGCTCGACGTATGAAACTGCCAAACACTTCTCATCGGAACTCTTTCGCCGTCAAAATGAATCGGAGGCCTTAAGTGCCCTCATCCGGCATGGCCAAAAGTCATGAAGAGACTAAAACTACGCTAACCGATTGCGCCAAAACTGCAGCCACATGCGAACGCCTCGAGCGTCGCGCTGACAGAGATCATAACCACATCCTTTCCCCACAACAGGCTCAGGCATGTTTCGTATTCTCGCGATTGTCTTCACATTCACGATCGCCGCTGACCAATGTCTGGCCGGGGAGTTCTCACAATTCCGCGGTAGTAACGGTACCGGCATTGTGGCCGATCAACCAATCTCACTAACCTGGTCGGCCGAGCAGAACTTGGGTTGGAAAGTTATTAATCCTGGCGCTGGCTGGTCGCAACCAATCATCTGGGAGGACCGCATCTATGTGACCGGAGCCGTTGCGGAGAAAGACCTGAAACCCTCGAACTTTGCTGATGGTGTCAAATCGCCTCAGAGCATGGGCGTCTCATTATTCGCGAAGGCCCCGAGTTTTCCGATCGACTGGAAGCTGTTCTGTCTGAGCACCAAAGATGGCAGCATTCTTTGGGAACAAACAGTTGTCTCCGGCAAGCCAAAGTTCCCGATTCATCCTTCGAATTCGTGGGCCACTGAATCGCCGGTGGCCGACAAAGACGGCATCTATGTTTCGTTCGGCGCTCCTGGAGTTGTCGCTGCCGTCGATCACAACGGAAAACTTCGCTGGACGAAAGACGTTGGGACGTTCAAGACGTCTAATGGCTTTGGAACAGGCAGTTCTCTGGCCCTCCATGAAGGCAAAGTCTTCGCCCAGAATTTCAACGAAGACAACGCCACAACCTTCTGCTTCGACACTCAAAGCGGTGAAGAAAAATGGAAGGTGACGCGTACGGATAAAGGAACGTCGTGGAGCACTCCCCTGCTCTGGTCAAACTCTCAACGCACGGAACTGATCGTCTCCGGCGGAGAACAGATCGATAGTCTCAATCCGGAAACAGGCGAATCTTTCTGGACCGTGAAGAACGTCAAAGCTTCGACGGCCAACACTCCTTGTGCTGATGAAAACCGTCTGTACTTTGGAGGCAGCGATCCGTTCTCGAAAGGCCCGTTGTTCGCCATTCAACCGGGCGGCAGCGGAGAGCTCTCCCCGGAAAAGAAGAATGCTCAGTTCACGACCTGCCAGTGGCTGCAGGAACGACAAGGCCCCGGAATGGCGTCGTCCTTGTCCTCTGGAAAATTCGTCTACACTGTGGAAAGCAATATCCTGAAGTGCTTTAACGCGGAAACTGGTGAACGACTTTATCAGCAACGTCTCCCAGGACTTGACCTCGTTGCCGCGAGCCCGCTGTTGATCGGGAACAAGCTTCTGATTCTCGACGAGAAAGGCGCTGCGTGTCTGGTTGCTGACGGCCCCACGTTTGAAGTCATCGGCTCCGGACAACTTCCTGATACATTCTGGGCGACACCCGCTGTTGCCGATGGTGCAATCTACTTTCGAGGACTTGATTCGATCTACTGCATCAGGTCAAAAGAGTAGTCCTGCGACCACCGGGGCCGACACTCATTGCCGGACGTTGGCCCACTCAAGATGCCTCAGCGTTTGGATTTGCTTTGTGGTGGCTTCTGCTCATTCTGTTTTCGCATCTGAAGCCCCCACATAATCCAGACTCCAAAGATCGGGATGACCGTTACGAAGCCTGTGACCTGACCTAGTGCGGCGACTTTCTGTTCTGCCCCGCTTGAGTTGATATCGACCAGCGCGAACATCACGCCCAGCCCTCCGACGATGGCGAGCAGGATGATAACAATCGTTAGAATTACGGCCTTCTTTGTCGTCATTACAGATACCTTTCGAACCGTGGGCCATCTAATTCTTTAAGTGCTTGTCAAAAAATTCGAAGCGAGCCTTCTCGATCTTCTCTTTGACGTCCGGGCTTGAAGTCCGGAAACCATGATCACCGTCTTCAATGGTCATCAAGGTTGCCTCAACATCGGCCGCCTTCATACGATCAACAATCCATTCCGCCTGCTCATGCGCGACGTAAGCATCTTTTGTCCCATGCACAAACAGAGTCGGCGCAGCCTCGGGCGTAACCCAGTACAGTGGGCTCGATTCAATATGGCGATGGCGTTCCTGCTCCAGATTGCCACCAAGAAAGAGCGGCAGAACGTCTTTCGCATCTACACTGGCATCGTATGATTTTGTGAAGTCGCTCGGTCCATAAAAATTCACCACGCACTTCACGCTGCTTGAATACTCCGCGTTTCCGCCATCGCCTTCGAATTTCGA
>CANHVD010000097.1 GCA_947463775.1 Planctomycetaceae bacterium
CATGATCGACGACTTCCGAAAACTGCACCTGTTCCACTGATGGCAACAATCCTTCCCCGAGGTACACAAGCAACCCGGAAGCTGGATTCTCGCGTTTCGTGACAGACGCTTTCAGTTTGTCGCTATTACTATCAAGCGCATCGGTAATCGCGCTACCAATCCCGAGGTCGTCTCGGAGTTTCCGGACGTACGTTTCAGTCGACTTTGCGTAGAGCCCGCCGTACCGAACCACAACGATCGGTTGCTCGGCCAGCCGAGGCGTCTCGTCGGCCACGGCCGATCCGGAAAGCATCGCCCAGGAAGGCATTACAATCGTGAGACAGAGAATGCAGCGATTGAACATGTTCTGGCCTCCGTGCCAGGGGACGCGACGTTAGTTATGCGAGGCGGTTTTCCTGGCGAAACAGTGTGAGACGTTTGATGAGTGCCCGCACGAGATAACACCTGCAGTCGTTAGCCCCCATAGCTGACTATTAACGTTACGTTAATCTGCGATGAGTTCTCTGGCGACTGATGGACGATTGGTTGTCGTTGGCGTAAACACGCACCCGATCCCGTCGTCCAGACCGGTGTTGTAGGCAATTCCCCCCTGCTAAAACATAGCAACGGCTTGTCAGAACTGCGATTTCGCTGAACACCGGTGTTAAATTCATAGTTGACGGTTACAATTCCCCGCCCTCGTTTTCGGGGCATTTTTGTTTGCTTTTTATTCAGGTCAATCAAGTAGGATCATCAGGAAATGTCTCAGAGGATCGTAATGCGTACCGGGGAAGCTCTGGTTGAAGACGAAGCAGGCTGGTCAGCGGCCGAGCCAGAAGTTGTCATCGGTGAGCTGGATGGACCCGTTGGAAATGCCATCGCAAACCTGATGGGCGATCAGAGCAAGGGACACTCCAAGGTTTTTGCAATTCTGAATTGCGATGTGCAGATTCGTCCAGTCACTGTGATGGTCAGCAAGGTCACAGTGAACAATGAAAAGTACACCAACATCCTGATGGGAACTGTCCAGGCCGCGATCGCCAACGGAGTTCTGGATTCCGTCCGCAACGGAGACATCCCCAAGGAGAAGGCCAACGATCTCGGAATCATCGTGTCCGTTTGGCTGGATCCGTCTGTGGTGACAGAAGAGGTCGACTTCAACATTCTCTTCAAAACTCACCGCGCGGCGATTACCAAAGCCATCGGCAAAGCCATGCGCAACGAACCTTCGATCGACTGGTTGCTGGAGAATCAGGATAAGGTGACGCACTGCTTCCATCAGATGGCTGTCGACGGACAGATCTGACAGGGGCTTGCGCCGTTTAATATGTCGCTCCGCCTCCTGCTGAGTTGGCTTCAGCCGACTTACTGCGAAGCGTTTCAGGAATACCGCTGACTGAAGTCGGCGCTCACACGAAACACCAATGCCCGCCGTCTGACTGCAAAGTTGGCCGGCGGGTTTTGCATTTGAGGAAAATCCGTTACAAAGAACCTCGCTGTTGCCCGCCTGCGCTTAAATCCTCCCCGTACTTCCTGAACAGGAATCTTCTCCATGCTTCGCCGAATTCTGCTGACCGCTGGAATCCTGATCCTTCTTGCTGCTCGCGTTTCTTCACCTCAAGCCAGTGCTGAAGACAAGGTCGCATTGAAGACTGAAGGCAAGACGCTGGAGATCACGATCAATGATCATCCGTTTGCAACATATAACTTTGGAGAAGACCTGCCCAAGCCGTTTATGCTGCCTGTGCGATCTCCGTCCGGTGTTGTGATCAATCGTGCGCTGGGAGACGCATCCGACGCGGATCATCCTCATCACAAAGGCATGTGGAACGCCATTGATGAAGTGAATGAAGTGAAGTTCTGGGCTGAAAAAGGCCTGATTCATAACGTTTCCGTCAAACCCTTAGCCAGCGGAACTACGGCATCGTTCGAAACCGTGAATGAATGGCGTCATCCGGAGACCGGGATTCCTCAGTTGACCGAAACCGCGATCATCACAATCCACCCGAATCGTCTGGTGGTGTACGACATGCATCTGGCGGCTTCGCACGTGGATGTCACCTTCGAAGACACCAAGGAAGGCCTGTTTGGATTTCGAGTCGCCCCGTCGATGAAAGAAAAGAACGGTGGTCATGTCGTGGCTTGCGACGGGACCGAAACGACGAAGGAATGCTGGGGCAAGACGTACAACTGGATTGACTACTATGGCGACGTTGACGGCAAGACTGTGGGAGTTGCCATTATGGATCATCCAAAGAACTTCCGACCTTCGCGTTATCACGTCCGCGACTACGGTCTGTTTTCAATCAGCCCATTCGGCGAAAACGCCTACACCAACGGAGCAAGCCCTGCCGCGCCACATCATCTGAAGAAGGGCGAGACTCTGCGACTGCGTTACGCGATGTTCTTCCATGACGGCGACACGAAGACAGCTAACGTGGCAGGTGCCTGGGACTTGTTTCTGAAGTCTGCAGGGGAGTAGGGATTTGCGTTTTTTGCTTTTCGGTGCGATGTGGAATTAGTGCGCTGCCGTTCGAATGAAGATTGTTGTCAGGGGACGAGGACTTGTGGATCGAGTCCAGATCCTACCGCAGGAGCTTAACAGAATCGGCTTACTCGAGTTGGCTTTGAGTGACTTCTGCAGCGATCGCTCAAGGTCGAAGGCTGTATCGGTGGCATGAGCCAGTGCGTCAGAATCCGGCGTGGATGCCCAGACAACAATTTCAAGTTCTGCTGGTTGCTCGTGAGTGAGGCCCGTGGCCTCCAGGCATGTTTTAAGAATTCGTTGGATGGCAGATCGAACGGCATTGTCTGATTGCTGCGATTGCGAATGAAGATCCAGCGCGAGCTGACCATCGAACTCAACCGATCGCGAAATGTTGCAGAACCTTTCCAGTTCGGTCATCAGATGTGAAAACACCGGTCCGTTCACATCTACGGGGGAAAGCTTGTCAGTAGTGAATTGCCCTGACTCTTCCTCTTCCGATACTGTCAGGGTTGCTCCCCGAAGCAGCTTCTGGCGGGAAACAATCCCGCTGATTTCCGACTTACCAGCAAGCTTCTCGGTCGCGGCATCAGCTTCGTGACGAAAGCTGGCTGCGATCACTGCGAAGTCTTCCCGACCATGATCACGCAACGCTCCGCTAAAGGCGGCTGTCACTTCAAAAAGTTCTGCCCCTGACTGGTCACGAGAGACACTGATCAGCACGACAAGCGTTGTGAAGACGCACAGTAACATGCCTGCAAGATTTATTGTTGATGCATGAAACGGCGATCGATGCGACGCGGGAGTCAGTTGACGAATCATGGTTGCGACTCCTGTCTGGCAATCATCTGCTTCGTTCGCAGGATGTGAATCTGAAGCTTATCCAGCGGCATACTGTCGACCAGACTGACGGCCATCTCACTGATGTCCACGATCTGTCCCGGCTCTGCACTTTTGCGGAGCGTGTCGAACCACTGCATCGCGATTCTCTTGTTTCCCGGATTGACGCGTAGAGTCATCTGGAACTGCAGAGTCGATGCACGGCGTGACAGCACTTCGAGCAGTTCAACAGGAATCTGCGGTTCTGAGTGATCAAAAGTGTTCGTCGGCTCAATATCCATCTCGATAGTCACTCGCTCCAGCGGTGCCACCTCTTCTGGACTATTCAGACGTCGCAGGCCCGCTTCCGTCGTCGCGAGAACGCTCAACCGGCTGGACGCGTTCTTCCGGGGACTGACATCCAGAAGAATGTCCTGCCTTAGATCTTCGGGCGCCGGGACCTTAGCAACTAACGTCCGTTCGATTGCTCGTTGTTCAGAATGTGCCGCCGACTTCGACGCGACTGAAACGGCCAGAAACATGATCCCGATCAGCAACCCCGGCAACGCAGTGCGGAAAGCGTTGGTATAGTTCGCAGTCTGCAAAGATTTTCCCGTCTGGATGGCCATGCCCTGAAGACTCCCTGAAACCAACAATAGCGATGCGCATTAAGCCGCGCGATTCTTTTCGTCTGGTTTTGTGGTGCGTTCGCGAGGTGGAACCCAAGCACGCAGCCTTTCCTCAACGATGTTCGGCGAATTCTCCTCAATCAACGCCACGAATCCGTCTGTCATCACCTGGCGGATCAGCACCTCTTCGGCATGTCGTGCTTCCAGTTTTCCGGCAAGAGGAACACACAGCAGATTGGAGAACAATGCTCCGTAGAGCGTGGTCAGCAAGGCCAGTGCTAATCCCGAGCCCAGCGTTCGCGGGTCGTCGAAGCTACGCAGCATCTGCACGAGCCCGATCAGAGTACCGGTCATTCCCCAGGCTGGTGCTGCAGAAGCCATCACTTCGAACAGTCGACGTCCCTGCAGGTGGCGATGTTCAATAGCAATAAGTTCACGCTGTAAGGCCTCACGGACAAATGTGGCATCGCTTTCATTAGACGCCATCTCCAGCCCCAATTTCATAAACGAATCGGATTCTTTTGCGGCTTCCTTCTCCAGTGCTCCGGTCCCCTCTCGCCTTACCTGAGTTGCAATCGCGCGAAAACGACTGACGACTTCCGAAGCTTCCGGGAGACTTGTCACAAAGCAGGTCCGTGCCACAGCGAAGGCCGTTCGCACTCGCTTCGCAGGAAAATGAATCAGCACGGCCGAGAGTGTTCCTCCGATCGTGATGAATAACGAAGGCAGGTGCAGCCATGCAGGATTATCACCGGCCGAGAGCATCGCGGCAACAATCATTGCCAGTCCGGTGACAAGTCCCAAAAATGTGGCTATGTCCATAGGAGTTCTCACGCTGCGAGAAGTTCTCTGCAAGAAGTCGGAAACGAGTTTGCCTTCTGCTCTGTTGAAAACAAACCAGATTGGCGATTCATCAAATTGTTACGCACAACCCGAAACGTCAGTGAGGGACTGCGGTTCCCGTCTTCAGCGAGAGATCCCTCGCAGACGCTTCGGATTGTAATTGAATTAACACACGGTCATGCGGCCTGTTTCGTTTTGTAGATCTGAGCCAGGATCTCCGCGATGGCACGGAAGAAGTCGAAAGGAATCTCCTGACCGACATCGACCGATTTGAACAATGCACGAGCCAGAGGTTTTCGCTCCAGCACAGGAATGTTGTTTTCTTTCGCAATACGGACAATATTCTTCGCGAAGACTCCCGCACCTTTGGCAACTATACGAGGAGCCTTCATCTGACCGGGCTCGTACTGAATCGCGATCGCAAGGTGCGTCGGATTTGTCAGAATCACAGTGGCTTTCGGAACATCTCGCACTGACTGACGCCGGCGAGCTTCTCTCTGCTTCTTTCGGATCGCGGCCTTGAGATGCGGGTCGCCGGAGTCATCCTTCTGTTCCTGTTTGATTTCTTCACGGGACATCATCAGCTTTTGTTCGTTGCGAAACCATTTCACCAGGTAGTCGATCAACGCCAGCCCCAGAGAAACCCCCGCCATGGCAATGCAGATGTAAAGGCCCAGCCTCCATGCGGATGCAGTAAGCGACGCAACCGACGCGTGATTCTGAACGGAAAACTCCGCACGTTTGATCCAGATGCAGATGACAGAAACGCAAAGGAGGAGAGTGACTTTTGCCACGTTCATCAGGCCGGCAATGCCGGATTCCATAGAGACGATTTTTGAGAAGCCGTTCTCCGGCAGCAACCGCTCCCACTTGATCTCCAGGGCCTGAAACGAAAAATGAAAGCCGACCTGAGCGAAACCGAATGCAACACCAATCACCATGACCCCGGGAACAAGTAAGCCACAGATCGCCACCAGTTCACTCGTCATCCAATGAGCACTCTCAGAGACGTGATGCACGCCCCAGGCTTCGGACGGAACTTCAGCAAACCAGCGACGAAATCCTTCCATAAGTCGCACCGCGATCGTGGAACCTGACCACAGCAGTACGAGGCAACCCGCCAGCAACGCAATGGATGCCGTCAGGTCAGGACTGAAAACAACCTGACCCTCTTCACGTGCATCTTCGCGACGCTTTGGTGTTGGGGCTTCTGTCCCTGTATTCTCCGGACCTGCCATTTATGTGGCCTCCTGTCCGACAAAAAGAAGCAACCCCTGGACGGCACCACAGATATCCGGGAAGAACAAAATCAAACCGCCGATGCCGGCCACCAGTCGCATCGTCATGCCATACGACATGAAATTGAATTGCGGAGCTGTTCGCATGGTGACTAGTACCGTCAGTGAGACAACAAACAGCAGCACGCCCACCGGACCAATGATCACAAAGCCCTGATCAACGGATTGTGTCACGCTCCACAGAACGGTCTCCCACGAAGGCATCTCCCAGCCGGATGCCGCCGGACGAACGACAAACGAGCGACCAATCATCCAGAACATGATGTGATGCAGATCCATCACGAAGAACATGAGCACCGCAATGGCTTCCAGAACCTGGGAAACAACATTGCTGCTTTGCTGGTCCATCGGCGACGCAAGGCCCGCCATCGTAAGTCCCATTTCCTGAGCAACCCACGCGCCTGCAACTCGCACGGGAACAAAACACAGGCTGAATATCCAGGCCAGACCTGCACCAAGAGCGGTTTCGCGGATCGTGAGCCAGGCCAGATGCAGCCAGGCACCGGCACTGGAGAAATCCCCGGCCGACGATATCGCAATCTGCACGGAGTGTTGCGGGGCGATGACCGCAACCAGTGAGATCGTCAGCCCGATCTTTACGGTGGCCGGCATTCCCTGGCCATTCAGTGGCGGCAGGAACGCGATGAATGCTCCAACTCGGAAGAGAATGAGCAGCCAGGCGATGATCTGCGATTCGATGATGGTCATTGCCATTATTGAGTCACCAGGATCATGCGTTCCATCATGCGTAACGTAAATGCTGAGGCCTGCTCCAATGTCCATGGCAGAGTCAACAGCATCACGGCGCCCACCGCGACGATGCGAGGAGCGAACGACAGAGTCTGTTCCTGTATGCTGGTGACCGTCTGCATCAGACTGACACCAAGACCGACGACAAGACTGACCGCGACAGTAGGCCCCGAAAGCCACATAGATGTGATCAACAGATCTTGCCCGATAGCGACGACGTCCAATGTTTCCATGGTTCGGACCTTTCTGTTCTTATGGCTTCTTCGCAGACTTTGTTTCGGTGTTTCGAGTACTCATTCGCAGCAAAAACTTGCTGGCCAGAGCTTCATCCTGCAGGGCATCCATAATGGCTCCGGATTTTCTTTGTTCCATCATTCTCAGGATGTCCACGACGAGGTCCGTGTTTCCCTGAGCGTCCATTTCGCGAAGATTCTTCGCGGCGGATTCCGGAGGCATTCCCTCCATAAACTTGGCGACCTCTTTGGGATTCTGGACCAACGGAGCAGCATTAGGATCCGCACCCGCTTCAGGAATATTGCCTCCTGTCGTGCTGAGAAATGCCCGCTTATTCTGCTCGAGGAGAAGTCGATCGGATTCCAACTTATTGCGATCCTGAACCACCTGACGCTTGTCGCTGTCTACGCTCTCTTTATCTTTCAGCCAGTTTTCACGGTCGCGTGCCAGCTTCTCGCTATCCTGATTGACTCGCGTCTGTGTGTCGGCAAAAGCCTTTCGATCGTCTTCCAGGGATTTTCGCTTGATGGCCAGTTCATTCTCTGTCTCTGTCAGCTTCAGCTTCTCAGCTTCCAGCGACTGTTTGGCGAGTTCCAGCTCGGACTGTTCTTTCTTCAGCTTGTCTGAGTCGCCACTGAATGACGCTCGTTCGCGAAGCAATGATTCCGACTGAGCAGCAATACGAGCCAGCAATTCTTCCTTCGCAGCCCGCTGGTCGCTCGTCTGAGCCAGCAGGTTCTCGACATCCTGCTGAGCAGACGAGAGGTCGGCCAGAACAAGACGCTGCTGAGATTCAATTTCTCGTAGTGATTCTTCGCGTTTGCGAATCGACTCATCCCGCGATTTGAGGCTCAGGCCCATCCGCACGATTTCTTCAACCGTCATTGGTGTCGAACGAACCGCCACCGGCAACTGTTCATCGTGCCCGGCTGAACCGTGATCTTTGGCATGCCCGTCAGAGTGGCTGTCGGATCCGTGTACCTCGGCCGTCTGATGTTCGTCTGTGTTTCCGTGCGAGTCCGTCTCACTATCGCCATGACCATCGGCAGGTGTTTCGCCGTGTTCACCAGCTTCAGCGTCTTCCTCTCCGTCTTCGTTCTCAGCAGTCGCAGCCGGCGGAGCGGACTTCTTCATCATGAACATGCCAAGTCCGGCCGTAACACCAAACATTACTCCGCCGTACAGCAGCATTCCCAGAATCTTCTTCATGACTCGCTATCCTGATTGAGTTCCATCTTGCGGTAGTAGGTCTGTACGGCTTGTTCCAGGAGCTGATTCTCTTCAATTCGCATCTGTGCTTTGCGATGCTCTGTCAGCTCTCGGTGGATCATCTCTTCCACAATTCTGAGCTCCGCTCTGGCTTCCTTGTGTTCCTGCAGAGCAATTTCCAGTCGATCGTCGGCCAGTCTGAGTGCTTCGTTGTCCAGTTTGATCTGATGTTTCGCTCGTTCTATCTGAGTCGCCATCGACTGCAGAATCGATCCAGTGACGCCCAGCTTCATCCCTGCGGCCGTTTCTGTCTCAAAACGAGACAGTCTAAGTTCCGCCTCATTCCGTCTTCGTTCAGCCTCAATCCTCTCCGCATTCCTCGCCGCCGCTGCTGCTTTACAAACATCTTCATGTTGAGCCCTCAAGCGGCGAATTTTTTCGTAACGGGAAACGAAGCGTTTCATTTTTAGAGCTTAGTTCTTGGTGCTTGGTTTGAGACATGAGATTTGAGCTTTGCTACGTCTCGCCACTCTCTTCCCACCTCGCTAAAACGGCCAGGCATCAGCCAAAGCCTTGAGTTGTTTCTGAGTCTCTTCCCAGTCCGATTTTCGATTCACTGTCTGCTGCAGAAATTTCTTTGCATCAGGCATAATCTGGACCGCTCGATCAACCTGCTTTGATGTCCCGGCTTTGTAGGCCCCGATCTGAATCAGATCTGCGATCTCGGCATGAGTCGCCAACAGAGATCTCAGCTTCTGAGCATTCTTCTGGTGTTCGTCAGAAGTGACTTCCCGGAAAACTCGACTGACACTCGGGAGTACATCGACAGCCGGAAAATGTCCCGTCGCGGCAATCTTGCGGCTCAGAATAATGTGGCCGTCCAGAATTCCGCGTGCTGCGTCCGTGATGGGTTCATCCATATCGTCGCCGTCAACCAACACGGTGATCAGCCCTGTGATAGCCCCTTTTGGACCGCAGCCAAGACGCTCCAGAACGCTGGCCAGCAAAGACTGCACTGACGGTGGATAACCTCGAGATCCCGGTGGTTCTCCCAGCAGCAAACCCAGTTCTCGCTGAGCAATCGCGAGGCGTGTCAGACTGTCAAGGAAGAACAAAACATGGGCTCCCTGATCGCGAAATTCTTCTGCAATTGTCGCTGCGGTCAGGACGGCCTTGATTCGCATGAGTGGAGTCTGATCGGAGGTCGCCACAACGACGACAGAACGAGCAAGACCTTCTTCGCCCAGACAGTCTTCGATGAACGGCAGAACTTCGCGACCACGTTCGCCCACCAGTGCGATCACGTTCACATCGGCTTCTGCGTTCTTGGCGATTTCTCCCAGCAGAGTACTCTTGCCAACACCGCTGCCCGCGAATAGCCCCACACGTTGACCTCGGCCAATCGTCAGCAACCCATCAATCACGCGCTGGCCGGTGACTAACGGCTGAGTAATCCGGCTGCGTTGCATCGCGTCGGGAACTGTCGCCGTCTCCGGTCGCCAGCGACGAACTCGCAACGGACCACGATGATCAATCGGGCGTCCTATGCCGTCGATGACTCGAGTCAACAAACCGGAACCGACAGGCACAGATCGACTGCGACCATGACCAATAATCTCCAGCCCCGGCTGCAAACCCGCGGTGCTGTCGAAGCACATCAACTGCGATTCCGTGGTGTCAAATCCAACGACTTCCGCGATGACCTGCTCGCCCGTTGGGAGTCCAACAGTACAGGACTCTCCGACGAACGCAGGCATATCGGCCCGCAACAATCCTCGAACACTACGCAGTTTCCCGACGTTCCGGAAAGCGCTGCAGTGTCCGGGAAGTTGAGCCATCTCCTCGACGTTCAACCTGAGAGTCATCCAGTTTCTCCATCCATGAGCGGCGGATATTCTCCAACCGCGATTCCAGATCCGATAACACAATCCGACGCCCAGACTCCACGCGGCATGAACCACGAGAAAGCGAAGAATCATCGAAGCACGAAACGTTCTCCAACATCCTGCGGCCAGCAGGATCACGCATCAGGTTCTTTAACAATTCATGATCGGCCGGGTTCAACCGCACTCGCACAGGCTGGTCGATTTCCATCTGATGCAGCGCTTTGCGAATCAGATCATCGACCGCGAAATTTCCTCGATCGATCGCGACACCCGTTAGCCAAGAAGTTGCCGCCGTTGCCAGTTCCACAGCAACTTCCTGCATCTCATGCAAAGACTGACGATGCTGATCCTGGAGTTCCATCACGAGCTCTGCAGTGTTGGCCAGCATCTGCCGAAGCTCAGTCAGTTCTTCTTCTGACACGCCACCCAGTCCGACTTCTTCCGGAGTGACAACTTCATGAGTCGCACCCGAAAGCACCGGGACCGCATTGGAGAACGCCAGCGGCGTCATGACTCGCCCAGCCGGATCAGTAATCACCGAGGCAACAGAAGTGGGCAGATGACTTGCAACAACTTCGTGATTCGACGCTTCGACTTCCGCCGCATCGGTTTCGTTACTTGCAGCCTGGGTGAGGGAGTCAGACTGAAGCTCACCGAATTCGTTTGCTTCGGACGCCCGCGCCAGATCCTGCTCTCGTTCTGTCAGTTCAGACTCATCTCCGCGCGCACGGTCGATCGTAATCGTCTGGTCTCCGACAACCAGTGATCGAGGTGAGCGTTTGAGTGTGATCTGTAGTGAGTTCATGAGCACAGCGATTTACGAGAGCGTGGTCCGGTGTTTGAAAACTTACGAGAACCGTGAATGATCAGGATTCGCTTTCCATATCAATCTTGGCAATGACTTCAGCGATTGCATCACGAGCCTGCAGAATTCGTGTCTCAGACACGTTGGTCATAAACTGCATTTCTTCTTCGATCGTCTGACGCGCTCGTTTTGAAAGGTTCGCGAAGATCGCATCTTTAACGCTTTCATCAGCACCAAAGAGAGCCGTGGTCAGATTTGAGCTGTCGACTTCGCCCAGAACCCGTTGAACCACAGCCTTGTTAAGAGCCGTGATGTCATCGAATCGGTAGATGCGAGTCAGCAGTGACTTCGCCAGATCCGGATCTTGTTCTTCGATCGCGGCCAGCATGTTTTTTCGACCAGCCTTGGGAACACTGCGAAGCACCTCGGCGACTCGATCTGCATGATTTCTGGTGTCTGGCGGTTCTGATGAGAACTGACGAGCCCGCAGGAACGTCGCGCGAGCAATTCGGTCGACCAGAATCGCCGGAGCATGTTGCTCCTTTGTCAATTCCTTCATAACGAGCTTCTGATATTCCGCCTTCAGCAGGTTCAGAATATCGCCCGTCAGTTTTGCTGGCAAATTGGCGAGCAGCATGGCGGTTGTCCGAGACTGTTCAGATCCCAATGCCTGAGCAATCTGATGAACGCTGAGTGTTTCCAGATCCTTGAGCGGATTATCTGACATCGGGATAGTTTGCGTGGCTGTCATAGAGTCCTCCAGATCTGATCCATGTTCCGCGTTGGCCTGCTCCGCATTCTGCTCGGCTGCGGAATTCTGCTCCGCCTGTTGAGCAAGCAGAGCCTGCTGTTCGGCCGCCAAAGCTTCTTCGCTCAACTTTGGCGGTTCGGTCATCGATTCCACCGCTGATCCCTGAGCGATGGCTGCTTCTCCCGCCAGACCAGCACCTGTCGTTCCGCCAGCCCCGGCAGTGTAAGCTGAGGTCGCAGAGTCGATCGAGATCGAAGCTGACGGTTCTTCAACTGGCGGTGCAACAGGTTCGGGAGGTTTCGACTTCATCGCAAACTGGAAGAAGCATTCGAACTCATCCAGAACTTCGCGTTGGCGACTGATCGTTGAACGATGTGGCGTATCGGCTTTCAGACCGGCCCGCAGTTTCTGCGCCCGCTCAGGCTGTAGTCGCTCCAATACCGCCTCGGCGACTTCATCGCCAAGCAGTTGCAGCAGTTCCAAAGTCTGTCGTTCGCGGTCCATTGTCCATCCGTGGACTTGGGGTGTTATCGAATTATCATTTATTCAGGCTGATCAGTTCAGGTCGACTCACGGTCTCAGGCCGCTCGGCGTCCTTCGTTGGCATTACCACCGGTATTCCTCGATCGCGGTACCGACGCATCGTTTGGAGTTGTCTCGGCTGAAGTATCGACACGGTTACCGGGCGGTGGAGTCATCGGGATCGTTGGCTCCTGCTCGTTCAGCCACGCAGAAAGAACATTTGCGACAATCTCTGGATGAGCTTTCGCCTGTTCTGACAATGCCGCAAGTCGACGAGCATCAGCCAGTGGGATTCCTGGTCCGACAGTTTCTGTAATCACAATCGGCTTCATACGTTTCATCAGCATCATCCCGATGAGAAACGCCAGAGTCGCTGCAAGTCCCAGTGAGACGGACTGAATCAACGGTTGCCACTGCTGCCAGTTGAATCCAGGGACGGTCGGAACTTCGACCTCTTCTGGTGCCAAAGGTGCCAGGACCACTTCGATTACGTCCAGCCGTTCGTCCTGAATCCCCACTGCATTTCGCACGATCTTCTCGATCTGTTGCTGATCCAGAACTGGTGCTGTGGAAGGATCTGCAG
>CANHVD010000098.1 GCA_947463775.1 Planctomycetaceae bacterium
AGGAAGATGACGCTCATGGCCTTGGGCGGAAAATGAGTTGGCTTTGAGCCCAATTCTCCGTTGCGTGTTTTCTCTGCCTCGTTGCCTGCCAACTTTTGGTTCATCAAAAAACTGGCGGCGACGGAGCCAAATCCGCAAGCCGCCGATTGGAGCAGTTCTCGTCGAGATCCGTTCAGGCGTCGAAAGCGTCCGCAGTGAGATCGTGTCATTTGTCCGGCTCCTTTTGAGGAGTTAGCTTTTGTGCTCGAGTTTTATTCCGAGGATTGTCCCCGGTTGGAGCTCCGAACTCAATCGTTGTTAATGCCCCGAATAGATTTTGGCACTTTCCCTGGATATTTCTGGAACGAAGGTTGTGGTGATCCAACGAACACAGATCAACAGCAGATTCATCCGCGCAACAAAAAACCCTCGTCGGGGTGAATGACGAGGGCTTGAGAATAGAATTTGTATTGACGGCAGCTTTTAAGGGCTAGCCGAATTCTGGTCGGCGACGATCCAGTTGTTCTTTCAGACGAGCGACGATGCTGGAGTGCATCTGACTGACGCGTGATTCTGAAAGTCCCAGTGTGTTGCCGATTTCTTTCATCGTCAGTTCTTCATAGTAATAAAGAATGATGATGAGGCGTTCGTTGCGATTCAGGCCCTTGGTGACCAGCTTCATCACATCCATTTTCTGGATGCCTTCAGTCGGATCTTCGCAACGGACATCTTCAACAACGTCCACTTCACGGACGTCTTTGTAGCTGTCGGTTTCGTACCATTTCTTTTCGAGGCTCACCAGATTGATCGCGCTGGCTTCTGCTTTGAGGCGTTCGAATTCCTGAATCGAAAGACTCATCTGCTCCGCGATTTCCGCTTCGGTTGGTGGGCGCCCAACTCGAGCTTCGACCACTTTGCGGGCTGCTTCAACCTTGCTCGCTTTGCTGCGAACCAGACGAGGAACCCAGTCCATGGTACGGAGTTCGTCGAGCATCGCTCCACGAATTCGCGGTACGCAATAGGTTTCGAACTTGACCCCGCGGTCCATGTCGAAAGCTTCAATTGCGTCCATCAGCCCGAAAACTCCGGCTGACATCAAATCGTTCAGGTCAACGCCTTCGGGTAGTTTGGCCCATACCCGTTCCGCGTTGTATCTGACCAGCGGCAGATACCGCTCCATGAGACGGTTCCGCAGTTCCTGATTCGTCTGGTCCTGCTTGTAGGTAACCCAGACTTCAGAAACATCTTCACTGACCTTGGTAGCCATTCAATCCTCCATGACGAACAGCAGGTGCATCTGCAGCAATATTGACTCGTATCAGTCAATATCGACAGTCACAGCCCCGAAGATCACCCGATCCTGTGCAACAGTCAGATTCGATACACGAACAATGAATTGTTTGTTCCCCTACGGAGAATTCTTCAATGTTGTGTTTCGGCAAAGACTGCCGTTGTGTTCGAGTGAACCTCAGACTGCAGATGCAGCATCGTTCGGTTCTTCCATTTTGTTTGGACAACCACTTTGTTCCGAATCGCGTCAGGCAGTTCCCATTCACTTCGGCAGCTTAAGCCGAATCCCGCTGAATGAAGAACCCACTGTCTGCCGAGTTGTTTTGTCGCAGAACAAAGCACACTTCCCGGGACAGTAGCTGCCATCCATGGCGGCCACTGCCGGGTTGCTCGATGAAGCGAAACCGAATCTCCATGGTTCGAAGTTTCGGTCTCGCTTCACAGGGCGGGCGGGTTGATATCGCAGGCTATTCCGTGCTGTCCAGAGCGATGGAAGAAGGATTTCGAAGGTTTCGTATGAGTCTGCCTGCCTTCGGCATTTTCAACCGGACACACAATCATGAGTCGGCAGAAAGAATCACTCGGACCATTTCGTGATCGCCGAATGTGCCAGTGATATGCAGTTTCTGCAGAAGTGAAGCACTTGCGGCCTTCGATGGACCGGTGGCTTCTGTAAGCATGAATGGCTTATACGCGGACCGGTTGATGGTTCAATCGTTTACCGCCGAGCAGCAGTCGACGTTTCATGCAAAAGCCGAAACGTTACTGAGGCTTTGTTGCTTCCGGAGTGGCCAGCGGCTCAGGGATGGCTGGTTGTGCTTCCGAAGCGGCTGCCTGACGAGACATCCATTCCTTTCCGATCTCCGAGGCGGCAAATTCTGCGTATTCGGGGACTGATGTCAGGTCGTCGAAGGCCATGCCGAATTTTTCTCCTATTTCATCCAGCAACGCGGCGGTTGCCGCATGGTCTTTGGCCTTGAGCTGCATGGAGACCTCAACCCAATAGACATCAATCCGATCCGGAGCCGCAGTTCGGGCTTCCGCGATGGCTTTGCGAGCTTCGTCCATGCGGTTCAGAGTCAAGAGGCTGTCGACCTTGAGCGTATTCAGGTACGGATCCTGAATCATCTGCAATAATCGATCGACGGTTTTCAGCAGTTCTTCGTGTTTCCCCTGCATAATCAGGAGATCCATAGCGCGAAAGTCGCGAGAAGTATCATTGGGGAAGTAGCGTTCAAGATCCTGAATGACCTTCGAATACTCTGTGTCGCTGACGTTCTGAGCCACAATCAGCTTTGACAACAGAACGGTCTTGTCTTTTTGCATGGCTTCCGGAAGAGATGCGAACAACGCCATGGCTTCCTGATACTTTTCAGCTTTCGACAGGTTGTTGATCTCCTTCATCTTCTCAATATGATTCAGGTATTCAGACTCCGCTCCGGACAACCGGGCCAGGATTCCGGCGTTTTCTGCGGCAACGGCCGGCAACACAAGACGTCGGATGCTCTGCGACAGCATCTCTCCGCTCAGGTGGACGTGGATGTCTGCGATCCGTGGTTGTTTATTGGCATCAACGCTGACAACCAGTTCGTGATAGTTGATGCCGGCTGATTCCGCGAGGACAAGGCGGAACAGCGGACGCACTTCTTCTTCATGCTTGACCATTCGGACGAACGTGTAGTCGCCGCCATTCTGAACAGTGCCGATGATTTCATTCGAGAGGCTGGAGAGGCCACCGCCCTCTTTCATGCCCTGCATGAAACCATTGCGAAATCCCTGCTTCAGATCAAGCCCCGCCAGAATTCGGTCAACCATGCGGTTCTCGTCGATAATCGCATTGAACGCATTGACGTCCTGGTGAGCAACAGCCTTCTCGACGGCCTTCACGAGTGCCTCTGCATCGGCTGGAGAGGCCGCGACAAATTGAGTGACCTGATTTAGATCCTGAGTCGACATTTCTCCGTCAGGTGCTGTCGGAGTGTTGGAGCCTCCACAGCCGACAAGGGCGGTAGCCATAAACGACAGAGCCAGGCCCTTGATATTGTAAGCAGGATTGCAGTGCATAGGTCAGTTTCCAGAATTCAGGCTGCTGTACTGAGTGAGGCTGAAAGAGGTCCGCGGAAGAAATAGTGTTCTTCAGGATGTGATGGGTTTCGGCAAGGAAAACAACCGTGCCGCAGAAGTGCGGCTCAGGAATTCGGTGAGTCTTCGCGGTGAACCGTGTCAGGAGAAAATGCCGGCAGACAGACAGCAATGTATTCTGCTCCGCCATCGGCCGGTGAGCTGTAACGCACCCACTCACCGCGCGTTACGATAATCGCCTGACCTGCAGCCACGTCGTATACGGTTTCTCGTGTTTCCACACGCAGTTGGCCTCGAAGCACCACGGTGTATTCGTCGAATTCCGGTGTCTGCCCGGGTTCGCTCCAGCCACACGGACTCACCATCCGAGCGATGCTGACGTCTTTTGTTCCGGAGTTTACTCGACCGATGTATTCTTCGATCGTCTTTGGCGGATGACCGGGAGCTTCGATGCGAGTCGGCGATGGAACCAGAATGGCCATGGAGTTCACCTCATGGGAGTTGTGAAGCAGATCTGTGTAACGGATTCTTTAATCAACAGGGCCGCGACAAACTGATGTTGTCGCGGCCCTTGTAGAAGTCGGTTTGAAGTCTGTTTGGTCCCGAATCACCAACCGAGCTTATCAGGCCCAGTTTCGAGCTGGTCGTGATCGCAGGCCGTTGGCTTCTTCGTCGCCAATAAACTCCTGCTTCACCGGATCGAATGTCAGCTTGCGTTTCAGGATCCAGGACAATGCGGCGGCATGGCAGGCGATATGAGAGTTCCTCATAACTTCTGCATTAGCCACGGTCGGCTTGCGAGTCTTGATAGAGTCAAAGAAGTTGCGGGCATGCGCTGTGACGTCCAGGCCCTTGACCTTGCCTGCGGACTCCTGCAATTCCTTGCGAAGTGCAGCAGAAGAGACTTCCGTCTCGCCGCTGTCACCCGTTTCAATTGAACCTTCATCACCCACAAACTTAACTGGGCAGGTGCCGAGTTGTGTGTGCCAGTTTGGACTGCGATCGCCAAATGGAGTGGCGAGAAAATCCAGAAACAGAGTCACGCCGTTTTCATACTTGCAGGTAATCCCTGCATCCGACGGCTCATAGGAAATCGGAGCTGTCCCATCAGCCTGATTGGCCCACTGGCAGAGGTCGACTGTATGTGCGCCCCAGTCAAGAATTCGAGCACCGGAGTCAAAGTCGTAGTAGCCACGCCATTTGCCAACGACATACTGGCTGTTGTAAGGACGCCAGACGGCTGGGCCGAGCCACATGTTCCAATCGCAAACGCTCTTGGCCGGAGTTGGCTCGCCAGGCAGCCAGCTGATGTCCAAAGTTGGCACATAGACGGATGCATACATCGTCTGCAGTTTGCCAAGTTTTCCGGTCTGGGCGAGCTGCACAGCCTGCTGGAAGTTCGGCACGCTTCGGCGCTGAGTACCAGCCTGGAAAATTCGGCCGGTGGCCTTCATCGTGTCGGCCAGCTGCTGGCAAAGTTCAATCGTCAGACCGCACGGCTTTTCGCTGTAAACGTCTTTGCCGGCCTGAGCCGCCAACATGGAGGCCGTCGCATGCCAGCGATCGCCGGTGGCAATCAGGACAGCGTCGATATCTTTGCGATCGAGCAGTTCACGGAAGTCCCCGTAGAGCTTGCAGTCAGTGCTGTCGTAATGCTTGTCGACAAGTGCCTTTCCGGCATCACGACGGCTGGCCTGCACGTCGGCGATCGCAACGCACTGGACATCGGGAAGTCCCAGCATCGCTTGAAGGTCATAAGTACATCGTGGGCCGATACCGATGACGCCCAAAGTGATTTTTTCACTGGGCGCAACGGCTCCGTCTCGACCGAGCACATGGGCTGGCAGAATCCACGGCGCGGAAAGCGCGGCGGCTGAACGTCCCAGGAATTGTCTGCGAGACTGAGAATTTCTATTGCTCATGGCTACACCAGATCTGTGGAGAAGAAGTCATTGATTCAGGAATTCGAATGAGGCGTTTACGTTCTACGCCGCGCCAAAAATTGTACCGACCGCGATCCGAGGAAAACACTCTGGCGGCTCGTCGTGACAATAATGTCGGTCGAAAAAGTGTCCCCCAAATTCGAACTCCTGGACGATTTCAGATTCCTGTTTGGGCACGGCATTTAGTAGCCACTCCTCGATATGAGTGTTCTATAAGGATGGTCAAGTGGTGAAACCTCCGGAAATTCCGCCTCAAAAAACTGGCTCCCCGATTGGATTTCAATGCCGGAAATCCCAAGAATGCTTAACGAATCGTGAGCATTGCGACGTACGACACTGCGTTCGATTGATCGTTCCAGGTCTCTCCTATTCTTCAGGCCGCAAATTCTCATGGCGATGTCAGACAGCGAAGGGCGAACAGACGCTGTCATTGACGTGCGAGATCTGGTCAAACGATTTCCTACTGCGGCTGGTGATGTCTTAGCGGTCAATGGCGTCACCATGCAGGTGAGTGCTGGCGAGGTCTACGGACTTCTCGGAGCAAACGGCGCAGGCAAGACAACAACGCTTCGTATGATGCTGGGATTGCTCAAGCCGACATCCGGGACCGCTTGCATTGCTGGCTTTGATGTCGCGAAGTTTCCCGAAGACGTCAAACGCAACATGGCGCTGGTCTCAGCCAGTGCGGGGTTGTATCAGTGGCTAACGCCGAGAGAGCTGATGCACTACTTTGCTGACTTGTACGATGTTCCTGCTGCTGCTGCTGCCGCTCGAGTGGAGCAACTGGCCGATCTGTTCGAGCTGCGAAAGTTCATGGATCGCCAATGTGCAGGGATGAGTACTGGTCAGCAGCAGCGAGTCAATCTGGCACGATCTCTGATGCATGATCCTCCGGTTGTGCTGATGGACGAACCGACCCGCGGACTTGATATCGTGGGAAGCAAACGCATCTTTGATTTTACGTCTCATCTGAAAGAGATTGGCAAAGCCGTCATCTTTTGTACTCATCGATTAGATGAGGCGCAGCGCCTGTGCAATCGTTTTGGTCTGATGTTTCGTGGTCGACTGCAGCTTGAGGGAACACTTGATGAACTGCGGAGCGTGACGGGGCGTGAATCTCTGACGGACATGTTTCTCGACCTGATGGCGCGCGAACAGCAGATCGACCGTGACTCATCATCGCTGCTGGCTCCTGAAACATCTGCCGGAAAGCTGTAGTCGCGTGAAAGAGGAATCAGTCGAATCTCAGAAGTCTCCCGTTCCGTCGGCCCCGATATCGGCGCCCGTGTCAGGTTTTTCAAACACGCTGCGGAAAATCTCCAGGCTTGCGCGAAAAGAACTTCGAGAATCTCTGCGAGATCGCAGAACGCTCGCAACGCTTATTGTGATGCCTCTGATCGTTTATCCGTTGTTGGGTTCTGTTGTTCAGAAGTTTGCTGTTTCGCGAATCGATCTGAATGCTCCAGCGGCCGCAGTCGTTGTTGATCAGACGCTTTCTCCCGGACTGCAATCATTGTTTGCGGATCCGGAGGCTGAGCAGAATGCTGGCGGAACAGTCGTTAAGACAAGCACTGATGACGCGACAAAGTCGGGAGATTCAGAAGACCCCGCGAAGAATCAGAAATCCGATAGTTCCCAGGCTCGTCTTGAAGATCTGACAAAGCAACTGTTGGAAGGAAAACTTCCCGACGGGCAGAACTCGATTGATGGCGTTGAGACCACAATCCGGTTGGAGAAGTATATTCAGCCACCGGGAACAGATCTTGAAGCGATCGTCAGAAACGGAATCGCTGACATCGCTATTCTGGAAACGCTGCCCCAACAGGATTCTGCAACGGGCCTTGTCACACAGGGCGAAATCCGAATCATCGCTCGGCAGGGCGATGCGTTCAGCACAAAGGCCGCCGCTGAGGCAGTTCGTCGCATCTCCGCGTTTCGAGATGAATACGTTCGTGCAGTGCTGGACCAGACTCGATTCGGCCGACAGGTCATGCCAGCCATATCGCGAGTTTCATTGCAGTCGAGCGGTCCGAAAGAGTCACCGCTCAGCGCGTTTGTGCCATTGATGCTGGTGTTGATGACAATGACCGGCGCCGTCTATCCGGCAATTGATCTGACGGCCGGTGAACGTGAACGTGGAACTCTGGAGATGCTGATTGCCGCGCCAGTTTCGCGCCGGAACTTGCTGACCGGGAAATTCATCGCAGTCTTCACCGTAGCGGTGCTTACTGCCATCATCAATCTGACGGCCATGATTCTGACTCTGTATGGGACTGGCTTTGATCGAGTCATCCTGGGTGAAGGCGCATCGATCGGAATGTTCCTGCAGGTCTTATCCTTGCTGGTTGTCTTCGCTTCATTTTTCTCTGCAGTGCTGTTGAGCATTACCAGTTTCGCCAGAAGTTTCCGGGAAGCTCAGGCATGGTTGATTCCGCTGATGCTGGTTTCATTGGCTCCGGGCATCCTAAGTTTAATGCCGGGTGTCCGTCTGACGATTGGTCTGGCATTGCTTCCTCTGGTCAACATTGTCCTGCTGGGAAAAGAACTTTTTCAGGGGATTGCGGCGCCGCATCTCTTTGTCATCACGCTGGCCGCGACTCTGACTTACACGGTTCTGGCGCTGCGTCTTGCAGCGAATGTCTTTGGAAGTGACTCTGTTCTGTTCGCCAACAACAGTGGTGGAGGCAGTCTGAGCAAGCGACCGGTTGAACTGACCAATGATGTGTCTCGGGCAATGGGGATCGGCTATCTGGTGGTCCTGCTTCCCGCATTTATTGTGCTCGCCGGAATGCGTGGTCGTCTGGTTGATCCCCTGAATCTTTCCGGCCAGCTGGTACTTTCTGGTCTGATGACTCTGTTGCTTTTCACAATCTTCCCTGTGCTGCTGACGACGTGGAATCGAGTTCGGGCCACATCCGCCTATGCCATCCGCAGCTTTTCGCCTCTTGCATTGTTCGGGGCAGTTCTGCTGGGGGCGACTCTGTGGACGTTAAGCTATGAGGCACTGCTGTTGGGGAAGGGGACCGCGGCCTGGACCAAGTTGTTGAGCAATCCCAAGTTGCAGGAGCTGGCACAGCGGTTGACTCAGGAGACGCCTCTTCTGTTACGACTGCTTACGTTGGCGGTGATTCCTGCAATCTGTGAAGAGTTGTTCTTTCGCGGGTTTCTGATGAGTGCTTTAATTGGTCGCTCCGAGAGATGGAAGTCGGCCTTATTCACCAGCACATTTTTGTTTGCAGCGTTTCATGTGGTTGTCGATCAGTCGCTGACACTGGAGCGATTTCCTGCGACGTTTATGCTGGGGTTTGTTCTGGGCTGGATCAGACTTTCCACGGGCAGCATCTTTCCGGGTATTGTGATGCATGCGGTCAGCAATGGTCTGTTGCTGTCGCTGACGGAATTGCAGCCGTTGCTGGCTCGTCTGGGTCTGGATCTGGCAGTAAAGAACGAAACACATCTGCCCGCCTGGTTTCTGGCAATATCGACGGGCCTATCGCTCATCGGGGCGATGTTGATTCATCGCTCGTCGCGACAAGTAAGGAAACAGCACCATGAAGAATCCGGTCCGTAAGTCGAACACGCATGGAGAAGATTCCGGATCTCTGCTCAGCGACGAGCAGAATGAATGGCTCATGCGGCAGTTGACTCGAGAACGCAAGCGTCGATGTCGAATTGTGCTGACCGGTGGTCCGGGCGGAGGCAAGACAACGGCGGCCGATTTGTTTCGACGAGAGATTGGCGACAAAGTCGTCATTGTTCCGGAGTCCGCCACGTTGCTGTTTTCCGGTGGGTTTCCTCGCAGCACGCAGCCTCTAGCGGCCGCAGCGGCGCAGCAGGCGATCTACCATGTGCAGCGGCAACTGGAAGATGTTCAATCGTTTCTTTATCCGGACCGGATTCTGTTATGTGATCGTGGTACGGTGGATGGTGCAGCATATTGTCCGGAGTCGCCGGAGGAATTTTTCGCTTCCCTGAATACCACGTTTGAAGCAGAACTGGCTCGCTATGACGGCGTCATCTTCTTCGAAAGTGCGGCGGTGGGTGGGTTGACCATTGAAGGTGGGAATCCGATCCGCAACGAATCGCTGGAACAGGCGATTGAAGTCGACCGCCGCTTGCGAGAACTCTGGATTCATCATCCACGGTTCATTCTCGTCCGGCACGATGCTTCCTTCTTTAAGAAGATCGCTCTGGGGCTTGCTGAGCTGGACAATATGGTGAATGAACATTCCAAAGATCGAGCCAAGTCACAAAAGTCTGCGCCCAGGAAGAAACGCTGAGAGCGTTCTACAACGATCCTGTGAAGATCTGCAGAGCAGGGCTGTTGTGAGGCAGAAGGCCAATCTTCTGAGCCCTTCGTGACAGTTCATTCAGCGCGTTCTCTCCGACTGTGCCCAGCTCAACCGTCCAGTCGTTGACGTAGAGATCGACATGCTTCATCAGGACGTCATCGTCGAACTCCTGAGCATGTTTTCGCATCGTCGGCAGAGCCACGCCGGGATTTGCGAGAGCCAGCTTCAGAGAATCGTGAATGACGGCCTGAACTGTGGCGATGGTATCTGTACCTCGACTGCGTCGAGCGACGATGCCGCCGAGGGGCAGGGGGCAGGCTGTTTCTTTTTCCCAGCGAGTGCCCAGATCTTCAACCAGCCCGAGCCCTTCGTTTTGCCATGTGAAGCGGCCTTCGTGAATACAAACTCCGAAGTCCGCCTTTTTGTTCTTCAGGTCCGGCATGATCTCAGAAAATACCACGTGTCGGATCTGAGTCGTTGACGGATAGAACAACTGAAACAGCAGCGACGCCGTCGTGTCTTTTCCCGGACACAGCGTCACCTGATTCGAATTCGTCGGTTGGTCACCTTTGCCAGCCGACAGCAACAGCGGGCCGACGCCAAAACCCAGAGCAGATCCTGATGGCAGCACGACGGTTTCTTTAGCCAACATCAGAGCTGCGTGAAAGCTTGTCTTTGCGACATCAAATTCGCCTGCAAACAGCCGATCATTGAGCTGCTGGATATCGATGAGTTCAACGTCAAAGTTGAGACCTCGCCAATCCACGCTGCGAGTCAGCAGGCCATGGAATGCAAATGTGTCGTTTGGGCACGTTGAGATGCCCAGATGAATTGTCGTCATAAAAGATTATCCGGTGTGAACCACGTTGAGACCGCTTTGAGGGCCGCATCAACATCCCAGTGAGCTTTGTTACGATCGCCTGCGATATTTGAGATGCCTCGAATCACGGTCAGAGGAACATTCGCCATGCGGCACGCCACTGCCACGGCATAGGCTTCCATATCCTCCGCAGCGGCCTGCGGAAATTTTTTGAGTCGATCCGCAACATCTGTCGAATTCGCCGACGCAGCACAAACAGTGAGCAGCAGCGGTTGGTGGTTAGAGTCAGCGGAAATTTCTCCGGAGTCTGTAGTTGAATCGCTGCGCCATGGTCGAAACGAAGCCGGCTCGCTGCCCAACTCAAGAATATCCTGCGATCCCGGAGTTGCTGTTGCTTCGTTCCAGCGAGTCCAGCCAAGTTCACTCGCCGTCTGAAATTCTGAACCGCTGCCCGCCCCGATTCCGTAACAGGCCACCTGAGAAAAACTGGCGGCTGTTCCGACTGAGAATCGCGGCCCGATCGCTCCGGAAATTCCAGCCAGTACAACCTTTGTCGGGGTAACTTTAGCCAGTAATTGAGCTGTCGTGACCCCAGCGACAATTGGGCCAAACCCACACGTCATGATAATGCCGTTTGCTTCAGCCACGGAGTCAGCAATTAAAGGCTGCAGTTTCCGTAGTTCAAACTCGGTTGGTACCAGCACTAGCACACGGGTCATCAGAATTCTCGGCAGAGGCAGAAAGTCGATCGGCTGCAAATCTTAGCAACATGCCGAAATCTGTCCTCTGTCAACGCACGATCCCAATGAGTGGTCAACTTGGTTTGTGGCGGTGACTTCAGTCGCCGAGTATAGCCAATTCGTCGAGAACGTCTTTGGTATTGGGCACAGAGATGGCGTTGCATCTCTCCGTCAGAGCCACCGGCATAGCAATTCTTTTCAACTGCCCTTGCAAAGCGCCTACGACTGTAGTAAACATTGCTCATTGCTGATTACGACAGATGTAGGCGCTTAGGGCGCGGGTCAAGTCTGGTCTGGATTCCGCGACAGGTAAGTTCAGTGGGCTGAACGGAGACATGACGATGTCAGAAGATGATCTGCCGGTGCTGTCGGATGTGCAGCATGAGGTCATGACAGTGGTATGGGATCATGGCAGTTGCACATCATCGGATGTGTGGAAAGTGCTGGAAGAGCGGCGGGGCATCAGCCGCAACACGGTTCACACGCTCATCGTGCGACTGGAAGAAAAGGGCTGGCTGAAGCGGGCAGTCAAAGATGGCAACGTGCTGTTTTCAGCAACGGTATCGCGCGAGTTGACTCAGCAACAATGTGTAAGACGGATGATCGACACCGTATTTGATGGATCCGCAGAGGGACTTGTGCTGGCTCTGCTGAATCAGGGAACCGTTACTCCGGAAGAGTCGGCCCGTATTCGCAAAATGATCAGCCAGTCGAAAGGAAAGCAGTCATGATGACGATGCCCTCGTATGTATTGCTGTGGGTGATTCAGGTGACTGTCGTCACGATTGTGGCGATCATAATGAGCCTCGTCGCGCAGCATCGAGCGGCAGCGCGTCACACAATTGCATTCTCGGCGCTGATGCTTGTGATGCTGAGTCCGCTGGCGACGTGGCTGCTTCCGCTGAGGTGGCATTCGTTGGCAATACCGACGAACGAATCAGTTCATGCGTCGGTTGTGGAATCGAGCCAGGAACTGCCGTTTGATGCACGAACGAGTCTGTTCGTTGACGACGATGCGTTGAGTGCCCCGTCCTCCACATCAGGCATTACCGACGCAGCAAATTGGAGTGATCCAAAAACCGTCGAAGTGTCGAATGAGGCGGGTTTAGTGCCGGATCCTGTTGCCTCAACGGCGGGCGTGAGATTGACTCCGTCAATAACTCGTGTCGCCGGTGTGCGGACTGCAGCGATGACAGCAGGCGCAAGTCGCCAGTCGCACAATTGGCAGCAATGGTTGTTCATCACTGCGATGTTTCTATGGTGTTCTGGTTCGGTCGCGTGTGCTTTTCGGTTGATAAAACGACGGCGGTACGTGCTTGCGGCGCTCAGTTGTGTTGTCGTATTGCCACCGGATCGGATTCCGTCGTCTGTCATTCGGCGACTGTGTGCGACATTCGGAATTCAGCAACTGCCGCAAATTGTCACGAGCACAAAAATGCCGACGCCGGTTGTCGTGGGGTTTACTCGGCCGACTGTCGTGCTTCCGGCATCTCTCATCGAAGAGCTTTCGGAAAACGACCTGGCAAGTGTGCTGATTCATGAATGTGCCCATGTGGTTCGTCGCGATCACTGGATACACCCGCTGCAGCAGATTGCGGCAATCGTCTGGTGGTTTCATCCCGGCGTTTTGCTCATGAACCGCCT
>CANHVD010000099.1 GCA_947463775.1 Planctomycetaceae bacterium
GCCAATGCGATCCAAAATCCTCGACACATTGTGATGCATCCGTCGGATCGCTGGGCCTATTGCAGCAACGAAGCGGGTGGCAGCAAAGAAGATGGAGCCTCTCTGTATGCACGGGACGGAAAAACCATGCAGTTGAAGCAGGAACAGTCTGTGCTCTCTCTGTCGGAAACGTTTGATGCGAATCAGAATTCGACCGCCGAATGTTTACTGACTCCTGACGGGAGTTTTCTGTACGTCGCGAATCGAGGCCATAACAGCATCGCCGGTTTCTCGGTTAATCAGTCCAATGGCCGCCTGACACGAGTTTCTATTACTCCGTCCGAAGCCGTTCCGCGATCCTTCACGATCAGTCCAGATGGGCGACATTTGTATGTGGCCGGTGAAGCCAGTGGGCGAGTGGCTTCGTATGCGATTCAGTCCAATGGAGAACTGAAACCGCTGGCCGTTGTGGATTCCGGCCCGATCTCATGGGCGATCGTTGCCGTCGATGTTAATCGCTGAGAGCGCCTGTTATCGGCACTTCGGTGCGAACTTACTTGCAGCGAAATGCATACAGAGCGACGTCGGTGCGAATCAGCATCTGGCCATCAGCAATGACGGGAGTCGCCATGATGCGTTCCTTGAAGTCGTAAGATCCAAGCACGCTCCAGTCACGCCCTGCCTTCAGAATTGTGACGACGCCACCTTCGCTGACCAGATAAATCTTGCCATCGCCGGCAACAATTGATGCATAGTAGTTGCCTCGTCCAACCGCCCTGCCCTGTTTCAGCATCTCACCCGTGTTGGCATCCAGACTGGTGATGATTCCGCTGTCCTTCACCATGTAAAGAACTCCGTCGTACACGACAGAACTCGGCACCGTGGGCAGGCTGCGCTGATAAGTCCAGTTTACGTTTTCCGCAGGCAATTCACCGCGAGTTCCAGGGCGAAGAGATGCGGCCACGTTTTGAGCACGCTCAAACACCATCGCATGCTTCTCCCACTCCTTCTGATCCAGTCGTTGGTTCTGATTCAGATCGATGCGGAAAAAACGTTCGAGGATCGCATTCCCCTCGGGCAATTCATCTTTGCCGATCTCTTTATCGCTGTTCTTATCCAGGGTTGTCAGCGCGGTTGCGAATGGTTCCATACGGATGCGATCATCGGCATCTCCGCCCGGAGTCCACGTGGCAAAATAGATCTCCCCGTTGACGATCAAGGGAGTGCTGTCAACCAAGCGTGAGAGTCCGTCATACCACCAAAGCTTCTGGCCGTCTTTCGGATCGTAAGCCGCCAGTTGTAGAGAGCCTGCCACCAGAAGTTCGGTACGACCGTGGTTATCGAACACGACCGGAGTCGCATAGCTGCGAGTCGCCTCGGTTCGTTCTGCTTTCCAGACGACTTCCCCGGTCTTCTGATCCAGAGCAATCAGGAAACTGTTGATGTCGTGGTCCTCATTGAGAAACACTTTGCCGTCGAACAAAACTGGAGAACTGGAGGCCCCAAACTCATCCTGAAACGGTCCCATCGGGCGTTCCCAGAGCAGGTTACCCTCGAGGTCATAACACAGCAGACCGTAGCTTCCGAAGAAAGAAAACACCTGAGAACCATTGCAGGCCGGAGTCGACGAGGCAGGACTTCCAACGGCATGAAAGGCTTCCAGAGTTTTTGCCGGAGCCACCTGCTTCCAACGCACTTTTCCGCTCGCGCGATCCAGTGCAACTGTGGCCAGTTCTTTGGTGTCTGCGGTATAGGTTGTGACGTAGATGGAATTACCGCAGAGACACGGCGATGAGATCCCCGGTGGCAATTCTGTTCGCCACAGTCGGTCCTCGCCCTCACCAAACTCTACCGGAAGGACTGCGCCTGCTGGAGCAATCCCGCTATCTCTGCGAAACCATGCTTCATTCTCACCGGCCGATAAATCCTGTGAGGAGCCAGCGCAGAGCAACACGGAGTTCATGATCAGGAATCTGCAGGATTTCAAAGACAGCAGTCGTCGCGGCATGTTGAGGCCCTCGTTTCAAGAACACGGGTTGTGGATTGAGCACCTTGCTTTGGGATACCGACACAACAGCCAGGCCATGGCAGCAGAATCTGAAATTTCAAATCTCAAATTGAATACTTGGTCATTTAACCGTGGTCATGATCGCGGCTGCAATCGTGGTCATGTTCATGGTCGTGTAGACAAGTTTCCCACGGGCTGAATGGATCTTCGAGCGAACTCCAGACTTCCGGCCCGCCCTGCATTTCCGCATCGGTCAGCAAGCACTCATTGATCGCGGCTTCGATTTCCGCGGGATCAATCTGGGAAATGATCAGAAGCTCCTGCCGGCGATCGCCCCAATGCTCGTGCCAGACAGATTCCAGTTCTGCGGTGAAGTCGGGATCATCCTGAGGCCATTCGCTGCGATCGGTCTCGGCCCACCACTTGCCGGCGGGTTCCGCAGCCATCACCTGGCCGGCCTGAGACCAGAATCCGGACATCGCATTTCGCGTCGCCAACCAGAGATTTCCTCGAGACCGCAGGATACTCGGGGCAAGCTCATGGTCCATCCAGAAGTCCCAAAGTCGCTGCGGGTGAAATGGCCGATTGGCTCGAAAATAAAAGCTGGAGATGCCAGAGTTGGATGAATCTGCATCCAGGTCTGTCTGTGATTCCTCCGAAGATCCGCCGCCTGAAGTATCCGGGAAACGGCCCGTGTCAACGACGTCGGCAATCGGGACTTCGCCGTGAATTGCGAGGACCACTTTGGCTTCCGGGTTGAGGTGTCTTAATAAGTTCATGATCAAACCTTTGTCTTCAGGAGAGACAAGGTCTGATTTGTTCAGCACCACAACATTCGCGAACTCAATCTGATCCACCATCAGCCGGACGAGATCCCGATTGTCATCTTCGTCCAGCCCGATACCAAGCTCAGAAAGTTCATCGGTTGAGTTGTAGTCGTTCAGAAACGTTTCTGCGTTAACAACGGTGACCAGAGTGTCGAGCGTGGCGACATCCGCCAGTGAGTCGCCATTTTCATCGACATACAAAAACACCTCTGCCACGGAAGCTGGTTCCGCGACACCGGCCGCCTCGATCAAAATGCTGTCGTGGAGACTTTGCTGGGCAAGTTGCCAGACATCAGCAAGCAGATCTTCGCGAAGGGAGCAACAGATACAGCCATCGGTCAATTCAACAAACGATTCCCCGGGCTGTTCTGCGATCTGTTCGTGCTCGACAACTTCCCGGGAATCCTCGTGGTCCGAGTCGTTCAGTGAATTCTGGATGACGCCCATGTTTTTTTCACCGCGATTTCTCAGCAGATGATTGAGCAGGCTGGTTTTGCCTGAGCCCGGAAGTCCGGAAATGAGAGTAACGGTCGGCTTTTTCATGGTGGCAGAATGGTCCTGATTGAGCTGCGGAGCGGACTGGCTGATGGCGATTCTTCACTCGCGTTCAAGGTCCGCAGGCGTCATGATTGGGTGTGAGCAGTGTCGAATTAGTGCAAGCGTATTCGTAATTTGAATCAAAGAAAACTGGCCGAGGTTGATTATTGATACGCGACGTCGGGAGTACCGCTTTTCCCGTCTTTGGCTGCTCCGTTCTGGGCATTGGAATCAAACCCCGGAATTTGCGGCGGGGCGAAGTCCAAAGGTCGTCATTGGGCTGCTAATATGCCGTCCTGACGAGATTTTCATCGCAGTTTTCCGCCGTGTTGGGTGGTTGATTTAAAACGCCATAAAAAACGTAGCTGAGCTCGTGAGAGCTCAAGAGTCGCTCCGAATTCTCACGAATCCGGCTACAGACGCATGCTGCGAAAACCGGACGCTAACGCGTTCCGGCTGATGAAATAAAGAGGGCCTTTATGAGTAATACATCGCCTGTTGTTGGTGTCGTGATGGGCAGTCGGTCCGACTGGGAGACAATGGCCCCGGCGGCAGAGATTTTGCGCCAGTTTGGGGTTCCGTATGAATGTCGAGTTGTCTCGGCGCATCGGACTCCGGCGTGGATGGCAGAGTATGCGACGACGGCGGAATCGCGAGGAATCCGGATCATCATTGCCGGGGCTGGCGGGGCGGCTCATCTGCCGGGGATGATCGCCGCGCAGACGGTGTTGCCCGTGTTGGGGGTTCCCGTGCAGAGCAAAGCGCTGAACGGGTTGGACTCACTGTTATCGATTGTTCAGATGCCCGGCGGAGTGCCTGTGGGAACTTTGGCAATTGGCAGTGCCGGGGCTCGCAATGCGGGCTTGCTGGCTGTCAGAATTCTGGCCATTAATGATGGGTCGTTGAATCAGCAATTGCACCAGTTTCATCAACAGCAGACCGATGCCGTACTTAACGATTCTGAGCTAAGTCTTCCCGGTCAGTAATCTGAACACTCGATAATTCTCTTCACCACAATGAAACAATCACCGCGATCACTTCCACCGGGTTCAACACTAGGCATGCTTGGCGGAGGCCAGCTCGGCCGGATGTTTGCCATCGCCGCGCGGCAATGCGGATACCGGATCATCACGTTTGGTGATCCGTCTGATTCACCGGCAGGCCAGGTGAGCGACCTGAGTATTCCCGCGAAGTTTTCAGACGAAGATGCACTTCGCAAGTTCGCGGCCCAGGTTGATGTCGTGACATATGAACAGGAGAATATTCCGGTTCCGACCGTTGAGCTGCTACTGCAACATGTCCCTGTTTTTCCCGGACCTGAATTGTTGCGGGCATCTCAGCATCGTCTGTTGGAAAAGACTTCGCTGCGAAAGATCGGGATTCCGACCGCCAACTTTGCGGCTGTGCATAGTGCGGAAGAACTGAAAGCGGCCGTCGCGAATTTTGGTGGCGATGCCATCCTGAAAACGGTGACGCTGGGGTACGATGGCAAAGGCCAGGCTCGAGTGCGCAGCACGGATGACCTGGGCGCCGTATGGAAGAAGTTTGCTGTCGAAGAAGCGATCGTCGAACAGATCGTGGACTTCTCATTTGAACTGTCGATTGTGGCCTCACGCTTTGGCGATGGTACCTGTGCATTTTATCCGCCGGTTCGCAACGATCACGTGAACCATATTCTGGACGTGTCGGTCAGTCCTGCCGACAGCATTTCGCCTCAGTTGACTGCCGATGCAATTCAGATTGCTCGCGCGATTCTGGAGCACTTTGATGTGATTGGCGTGTTGTGCGTGGAGCTGTTTGCGACGACGGACGGCAAACTGGTCGTCAATGAGATCGCTCCTCGACCTCACAACAGCGGCCACTTGACGATTGATGCCTGTCGCAGCAGTCAGTTCGAACAGCAGTTTCGAGCTGTCAGCGGTCTCGCCTCCGGAAATGTCGAAATGCGATCACCGGCCGCAATGGCAAATCTGCTGGGCGATCATTTGTTTGACGCCACGCCGGAGTGCTGGAGTGCAGTATTCGCAATGCCGAATGTGCATGTCCATATGTATGGCAAAGCGGAAGCTCGAACCGGTCGCAAGATGGGCCATCTGACGGCCACGGCGTCGACAGCAAAGGCGGCTGAAGATCTGGTAGTCGCCGCGCGAAGAAAGCTCCGCGGCTGATACAGAAGAGTTGCGGAAAGAAGTTGCTCGCACTCCGAGGGTGTTTGCCGTCGAAAGTGCGAGCAACATTGACCTATTAATGGAACTCTGTCAGCTACTTAACGCATCGGCCACGTTGGTACGATAAGCCGTCATTGCGGGCAGGAACCCAACAAGCACAGCCAGTCCGACCAGCACCGGAAACAAAACCGCTTCCCAGACGTTAAGTGCCCACGGATTAATCAGCAAGCCTGTCTGAGTCACGATCCAGGGTGACGCGACAACGGCAATGCCATGCCCCGTCAGCCAGCCAAGCAATCCGCCGCCGATACAGAGCAATGCTGATTCTGCCAGAATGATTCCGAAGACATGCATTCGTTGAGCACCCAGAGCTCGCATGATGCCGATCTCGCGGCGACGATCTGACATGGAGTTGTAGATGCTCACAAAGATGCCAACCCCAGAGACCAGGATAATGATGGCCGTTAACGCGACGAGAGCCTTTTGGATATTGCCAATCAGCCCGTTCATCAGCCTTTGAATTGTCCGCACGGGATTAGCAGCCATGGCCTGATAACCGGTCTGCAGATCGCTCATCAGGCTCACTCCGAGATACGGTTTATCCGGATCCGTTTTGATCAGGATCGCAGAGATCTCTTTCATGGCATCCGGAGTGGCATGAGCATGGTTATGGTGATCATGCGATCCGGCAGCTTCCTCCGCTTTGACGCCTTCCAGCTGCTTCAATGCTGCGGCCAGTCGTTCGGGATCCGCTGCGTAGAAGTCTCTTAGTCGTTTCTCAATCTCTTTTACCGGCTTTCCATGTCCCGCAATGGCATAGAATCCGTCGAGAGGTAGAAACACCGTGCGATCATTTGCGGTGCCGGTCGGAGCCAGCACTGCGACCACGGTGAACTTTTCGTCATGAACGTGGCCACTGTCCGCACCACCATGCACGATCGTAAATTGAGAACCAAGATCCCAGCCGTTCTCACGAGCGACCTCAGAGCCGATGATCGTGTCGAACAGGCCGTTGATACGACTGCCGCGGATGCGAAACTTCCGACGAGGCATGTATTCATTTTCGAAATACTGCGTCGTTGTTCCGACGATGGGAAATGATCCTTCTTTGGTCACGTCGCCAAAAGCCAGAGGCACCGCCGAGACAACTCGAGGATCCTTCTGCATCTGTTCAAGGAACAGATACGGCAGGTTCTCAATCGGCGGCTGCATGCGATAAACCGCACTGAGCACCAGTTGCAGATCACTGCCCTTGGGGCCAACGATCAGGTCGTAACCCACACTGGTCTGATTGAACGCGCTATCCACCGCGCCGAAAATGACCAGCACGAGAACCATCAACATGACACCCAGTCCAATGCTGAGTGCTGTCAAAGATGAAGCCAGCCTGCGCTGACGAATACTCTTCCAGGCAATTGTCAGCAGATTCATGCGGCTTTCTCCTGCAGACAAAGCTCGGGACGATTGAAGTCCTGCAGCTTTTCGACGCGCTTAAATGTCCCCGCGACTTCCAGTGAATGAGTCACCATCAGCAAGGTGACGTTGTGATCTCGACACGTGTCGCGAATCAGATCGAGGATCAACTGCTGATTGGCGGGGTCGACGTTCGCAGTCGGCTCGTCAGCCAGCAGCAACACAGGCTTGTTGGCCAGCGATCTTGCTACGGCCACTCTTTGTTGTTCGCCCACGGACATCTGTTGAGGCGAATGATTCAGGCGATGCCCCAGGCCGACTCGTTCCAGCAGTTGTTTTGCAAACGTCTTGTCGACGCCTTTGCCGGAAAATGACATTCCCAGCAGGACGTTTTCCAGAGCCGTAAACGCTGGCAGCAGATTGAAAGTCTGAAAGACAATTCCAATCTTCGCGGCGCGGAAGTGATCGCGGACAACTTCCTGCATCGCTGCGACGTCACGACCATCGACGACAACTCGTCCGGAGTCCGGCGTGAGGATTCCCGAGATAATGTTCAGCAGTGTGGTTTTGCCGCCACCGCTTGAGCCCAGCAGCGCAACCTGCTCTCCCTGTTTCATTTCAAATCGTTCGATCCCGAGCACCGGCAGTCGGCGTCCTCCGGGTTCCCGGTACGATTTCCGGATAGATTCCAGCAATAGTGACATTCGACCTCTGCAAGCTGTTGTGAATGTTCTGTACCCCGGACGGCACACGCTGTCCGGCGGGTTCAATAACCCAAGTCCCAATCAATTCTTCGGTGGACCAATGACGCAGCGAGCAGAACGGCACTGCCCGCCGGTGAATGTCTCAAAAACGAGGCAAACATCTGCGGCCAGTGCCATTCGGCTCGCGACCAATACTGCTTCAGCAGTCCGCCGATGCCGACCAGCCTTCGCGACTTATCGTCCGCAGGCTTCCGGCTACGGAGTGTACGCTGGAGAAAGGCAGAATCTGAACCCGATTTTCCGGTTTTCCCGGCCCAAGTTCGAGACCAACGCAGCGATGTGGTGGGCCAGCCGTTGACGTCGGTCATGGAATTCATGACCCTATCAGTTGTAGAATTCAAGACTTGAATTCGCACCCTGAGTATTCCTGACCTTTGCTGTTCCCGACAGCAAACTTCGATCAAGGCCCAAAACCATGACGAAACAGCCTTTTCTTCCCGTGACAATTCCTGCTCTTTTGCTCCAAATCGCCTTTGGGGCAATTCTGCTGGTTCGGCCGACGACAGTTTCTGGTCAGGAGACAAAGTTGGAGCCGGTGAAAGTGCCGGCGGCAATTGCGGCGACGCCAGAAGAGATGAAAGCCTACTCCGAACCCCTGATGCACACCACTTTCAAGCTGGATATGTTGCCGGTTAAGGGTGGCAAGTTTGTGATGGGCAGCCCTGACACCGAAGCGGGGCGACGTGACGACGAAGGCCCTATGCACGAAGTCGAACTCTCTCCATTTTGGATGAGCAAGTACGAAATCACCTGGAACCAGTACGAAGTTTGGAGCGACCGTGTCGACTCCCTCCGCCGTGCGGCCTATGGCAAAGCGGCGACTCCACGAGATAAGCTGGCTGATTCCGTAACTCGTCCGACTCCACCGTACACGGACATGAGCTTTGGGATGGGCCGCGAAAACAATCCCGCGATCTGCATGACTCAGCACTCTGCTCGAATGTTCTGCACCTGGCTCAGCGCCAAGACGGGACGATACTACCGACTGCCGACCGAAGCGGAATGGGAATACGTTTGCCGTGCGGGAACGACGACCATGTATTCGTTTGGTGACGATGCTTCGCAGATCGGTGAGTACGCCTGGTACACGGACAACAGCGAAGGCATTTATCATCCGGTTGGCAAGAAGAAACCAAATCCGTGGGGCTTCTACGACATGCACGGCAACGTCGCGGAATGGGTTCTTGACCAGTATGTTCCGGACACTTACAAGCTTCGAGCCGGCAGTGCTGCTGTTGATCCACTTACGATCCCGATGACCGAGTATCCACGCATTGTTCGTGGCGGTGGCTGGGATGATCCGGCTAAAATGCTGCGAAGCGCAGTGCGAGAAGGATCGAGCGAGGAGTGGAAGCAACAGGATCCACAGCTTCCCCAAAGCATTTGGTACTTCACCGACGCTCTGGGAGTTGGCTTGCGAGTTGTTCGACCATTCATGGAACCGGCGGAAGAGCTTCGAGCTTCCAAGTGGGACAAGAGCGAGCCGATCCAGAAAGACCCCGAAGAAGTACTCAGCAACGAATAAGCTGACTAGAATAAGCTGACTACTCTTGTCTTGGACTGCGGCAGCCTGCTGCCGCTTTTGTGCAGGCAGCCTGCTGCCGAACTACGGCCCGGAGTTGATTGCGATCAGAACAAGTGAACCACAGCAGGCTGTGGTTCCGAAAGCTGCAGCGGGCTGCAGCAGTCCAAAGGTTGGAATCAATCCAGCGGCGAAGAAACTTCCAGCAAATCAATTGCCGGTGCGCCGTTGCAGAAGATTGTGGCGAGTCGACCATAGGTCGTCTGGCCGACGTTCATATTCAGGTACTCGGCCAGTCCCGGCCCGGCCGTGAAACGCAGAATGGCACCGAGATCCACGTGGCGAAAAACGTTGTGTTGAATAAGCACGCGGCCCAAAGGAGTTTTCTCGGCCAGAATTTCAGCCCGGACCTTTTCTGTGACATAGTCGAGATTAAACCGCACATAGCCGAACTGCACGGCATCCTTCGTGCCACTTTTGTGCAGGCGGATCTTGCGCAGGTAAAGCCCGTCTTCAAATCGGGACGCCATCACTTCCACATCGACGGTGCAGTCATGGAATGACTCCATGCTGATCGTCATGTGGTGCTCGTGAACCAGCATGCGATGATAGGGTTCAGGCGTTGCCTCTTTGGCGACGTGCTCGGCTGTCTGATAGAGCTGATGGCCTTCAGGTTCGGGAAACAGACCAACCAGCTCCTGCAGTTCTTTAAGCGGATTCAAGGTTCAGAACTTTCGTTTCGAATGAGATTGCCGGATATTTTTTTAGTAGAGGCTATGTATACCGAACTGCTCGATGCTGTTGCTCAAAGTATTCCGGCAGCAGGCTGTCGACTTGAAGCAGCCCTTTTCGCGTCAGCTTGAGAATATCTCCGTTCAGGCTCAGATAACCAGCCGCTTGTTGATTTTTCAAAGCCGTCGCAAACTCCTGCTGCACATTGACTCCGTACTTTTGGTTTAACCGTCCCAGTTCAACCTGACCTTCTTTCATCAGCAGGACCAGTTCTCGAATCAACAACTGATGAGCCGTGGGCTTCATCGCTCGGTTGATTGGCAGTTCGCCACGATTCACCGTTTCCATGTAGTCTTCGATGCGGTCAAGGTTCTGATAGTGAACGCCCTGGAAATGCCCGAATGAGGACACTCCAGTTGCGATCAGATCGCATCCACGCCAAACATTGTCGCGATAGACGAAGTGATCGGTGGCAGGATTCTTTACAAGCTCGTTGCCACTGGAAATGTGGTAGCCGGCGGCCACGAGACGATCCATCGCTTCACTGACCCAGCGTCGCTTGGTCGGCCAGTCGGCAACCGGCGATTGAGCCCCCTGCTCTCTCATCTCTTTGGAATAGACCGTGTTGAACGGCAGTTCCATTTGATAAATCGTGATGTTATCCGGCTGCATCTCCAAAGCTCGATCAATGCACCGAGCCCAGTTCTCGTCGGTCTCACCGACCATCCCGGCAATCAGGTCAATGTTGACCTGAGGAAACCCGACCTGACGAATCCATTCATAAGCTCGCATCACTTCCGGAGACAGGTGAGCTCGTCCGTTCTCCTCCAGAATCTTGTCGTCGAAGTTTTCCACACCCAAAGAGATGCGAGTAATCCCGATATCACGGAGTGTCTCGAGCTTCTCCATGCTGAGCGTTCCCGGCTCACACTCGAACGTGACTTCTTTGGCCTTGTCCCACGAAATGTACTCGCTCATCCGATCTCGCAGCGATCGCAACTGTTTGGAGCTGAGATAGCTGGGAGTTCCGCCACCGAAATAGACAAACAGCAGATCACGATTTCCAATCGCCGATCGCTGGCTGATTAATTCCAGTTCCTGAATCAAGGCCTTGACGTAATCTTCGATCGCCTTGGCGTTCTGGTTTGTGTAAACGCGAAAGTAGCAGAACTTGCAGCGTTTGCGACAGAACGGGATATGAATGTAGAGCCCCAGCGGCGTGTTGGCCGTCTGAGCGGGATCTGTGTTCAACGCGTCCATCGCCGAGGGCACGAAGTCCGACTGCCATTGCGAGAACGGCGGATAATTCGAAATGAAATAGCTACCGACTTCGGTTGTGGCAGAAACTTCTGTAGTCGTCATAGGATTCTGTTTCTGAAGACGCCTGCATCAAGACAAAAAACGGTCTCGCCACATGATACACATGTGGCCGATCGCTGTCTGCACTGCAGGCCGACTTCACCAACCCCGGGGCTGTCTCTGCCCTATTTTGCAGGCTCCGCCAGCGATTTTACATAGGCCAGCAAATCAGCGGCCTCGGCGGCTGTCAGGTCCGCCAGTACACCATCAGGCATCAGCGAGCGAGCACTTTTCTGCATCTCTTCAATGTCTTTTTTGGCCACGGTCACGAGTTGGCGATCGGCTGCTCGCAGCACGACCTCAGTGTCCGTTTGTTTCTCCAGCAGTCCAGTCAGAACTTCCCCGTCGATGGTGACCACGGCCCATGCGGCGAATTTTTCGTCTACCTTCAGGGACGGCTGCAGGATGTGTTGCAGCATCTCGGATTCGTGCTGGTACTTTTTGCTGATCTCTTTCAATGTTGGTCCGACCGATAACGCTGCATCATCAGTGTGGTGGCAAGTTCGACATCTTGCTGCATCACTGAAGAAGATCAAACGGCCGCGTAAGGCGTCGCCATCCTGATCAAGAACAATGGAAGGCTCGAACGTCCGCCCCAGAGTGTTCTTGCGTTGTGATTCCGGAATGAAATCATCGAACAGCCCTCGAATATCGCTGCTGGCATTTCTGACTGTTTCAATTGCTGCGACTCGATCGTCTGACTTTAACTTTCCATCGTGCAGCTTCGACATCAGTGCCAAGGCACCTTCCGTATTGCCGACAAGCGTTTGCACCGCCGCGTTTCGAGCATCCGCGTTTGCTGATTCGGCGACCAATGACTCCAAAGCCAGTGACTGAGCTGTTCCGTCCTGCAACGGATCCGACAATTTTATTTCTGCCGCATGCGGGAGAGATCGAATCCATTGGTCGATCAAGGTCACACCGCGACCATCAATCACCTGAGAACCAATATATGGCATCCTCGCATATCCAAGCTTCGACATGCGATACATCATGACCGATCGATAGGGATCTCCCGGGACGACAATTTTCGCGTGCTGCATTCCAAACGTGCCGATGTTCGTCCCTTTGTTGGTCATCATTTGATCAAAGGTCAGATCTCGAGTCATAAAGAATGACACAATGGCATTGCCGCCTTTGTGATGGCACATGCTGCAGTTGCCGTGCAGGTATGATCGAGCTCGATCGTTCAAGTGCAGCGATTCATCATGAGGATTAACGAGCCGATGCGATTCTCTGCGAGCCGCTTCGGGAATCGACGAGATGACTTCCTGAGCCAACAGTGATTCCAGTTGATCTGACGGACTGTCGCCGGAGACGGCTCCTGCCAATTGATTGCCGACGAATCCCAATACGAAACCGGGGCCCGCGTTGTGGCATAGTTTGCATTCATTCACTGCGTTCGAATGCCACGTGCGTTCTGTCATCTTTCCGGGACTATGAGCATCGGGCCACTGCACCGAC
>CANHVD010000100.1 GCA_947463775.1 Planctomycetaceae bacterium
CATCGAAACTGCATAGGACACTCCCCGGCGAACAACGCCAGCCACTCTATGCGCCAACTCGCTCCGGGGAAACCGACCGACGCGAGTTAACCCCGAGCCGTTCGACGCTCCGGTCACATCGCCCGAAGTCGCGTCGGCGTGTCGGACCGGAGTAGCGAAGGGAGCTTCTGTTCTGGCTAAGATCTAACGACCATTGCTATCAACAAAGTCTGTTGTCATGGGTGAGCCTCCACTGGGTGGCACTTCCACAGAGTGGGAGTGTGCCGCAGGCGCAAGAAGCCTCAGTGAGGACTCTCTTCTGGAAGCCAGAATGCCGTGAAAATTCAACGTGTAAACTGCTGCTGCTTGTTGCTTCGCAACGCAGCCTATACAGGCTGTGCCACCCAGCGATTCATCACATGCACGACGGCGATTTCGTCTGCTGCAAACACCTCAACACGAGCCAACCGCGCCATAGTTCACCTCAACTTCAACAGCAAACTCAATCAGACGGCAAGAATGTAGAAAAACAAGTCAGCGTGTAAACAACATGCTGTGTCGCCGTAGTTTCCGCCGGGCAGTCACAAATCAACGGGGCGTACCAAAAGTTCCCGGGCTAAACAATGTCGCAGGAGCAAGAGCCCGCATAGCAAGGCAATTACATGTAGCACGATCGTCCAGGGGAGTGTCAACGTGGCGGGTGAGCGGAGGGCATCGTTGACGAGTCGCCATATGGCAAAGGCCGACCAAGCTCCCGCGGCGATGAGACCCGCCGGTACTTTGACCCGGATGAGTGCGATTGCCGCCGCGGCGGCAATGACCAGGGCTGCGGTGAGTTCATAGAGCTGAGTCGGATGGATCGTCGGCGAGCCGCTGAAGAGGGCAAATGGGTTGCGGCTCCAGTGTTCTTGTTGAGCGGGACTTCCCCACGCGACGGTGATGCCCCAGGGGGCGGTCGTCGGGCGACCATAACAGCAGCCTTGTCGAAAGCAACCCCAGCGTGCGGCGGCGATGCCAAGGGCCACGCCCGGCGCAGCCAAGTCGGCTATGCGATAGGGATCGACGCCGAGTCGTCGAGCCACCGCATAGGCTACCAGAAGTGCCGCCCACAGGCCGCCGTCTAAAGACCAACGATTCTGTGCTTGCACGAGAGCTTTTTCTTCTGAGCCCGGCACTTCAATCGATAAGGCGTTTAGCAATCGCGCGCCTGACCACGCCCCAATCCATGCGGCAATCAACGCGGCAAGAAGCACCAGCGTTGTCCGGCGGCGTCGTTCGGCATACCGAATGCCGAAACCAAGGGAGATAAGTAGCACCGTGAGAACCGCCATTGCAAACCACAATACATTTTCTATTTTATGATTGCCAAGTGTGTGAACGTCGTAGGTGGAAGCGCACATCGATCACTTCTTTTTTTCGCCAGCCCAAACGCCGACAATCGCCGTAACGTTGCGATTTTCCGTATTATCAATCAAGCTCCACCCTCCCGAGAACCTCCAGCCCTCCGCTGTGGTCACAAATTGAGCATTCATTAGGAGCTTTGCTTTACCCGGCGGTTCGAAGTCGATCGTGAGCGCACCCTCCTCGTATTTGTATGGAAGGCGTGCCGGCTCGGGCGGTACGGCCTTGATCCCTTCCGGCGGTTGAACCGTCAGGATGATCACCCCCTCCGTTTCCGAATCTGGATTTGTCTGAAACTCCACTCGCAAGGAGGCTGCCTTTTGTTTCAATTCACGCAACTGGCCAGGATCGATTCCTTGCTCTTGGCACTCACTGCCGGGCGGCGCAGTTCCTTCGGCAGCCCCCGTCAGCATCGGTATTTCAGTGATCGCCAGCGTTCCCTTCCAGATGCCTTCCAGTTCCTCTACCGTCGGGAACTTCGCCGCTTCGACGACGAAGAAGCCATCAGATTCTAAAGTGATCTTTGGAGGAACCCGCGGCGAAACGACTTTGACCCGAGTTCTAACTATGCGTTGCAGTTTGATCTCGTAGTCTTGCGCTTTGGAGAATTCAAACGTCTTCGCTGCTCCGCTGTGCCACACTCGCGAGTCCGTGGGGAAATCGGTCGCGCTCCAGCTTTCGACAACGGCCAGCTTGGCTGGATCCCCCGTTGCTACTTGCAAACTCTTGCCCAGTGCATCGACGAGTTGGGCGAACACCGCATCGTTTTCAACTTCGACCGTTAACTTAGCCGTCCCCTTCTCCGGATCGAGGACTCCTTCTTGTGGCAGCCTCAAGACCGGCTGGAACGCTTCAAGATCCCGAACCGCCTTGGCGACGTCCTGCATTCTTCGACCCCATTCGTCACGAAAAAACGGAAGTGCGCCTCTGGCGAGTAGATCCGCATTTTGGTCTTGTGTCGCCGGGACCTCCCTACCGAGCGAGACGCCGGCGCCCTTTTCGACTGCATCGCGGGCAGCCTTGCGGACTCGCTCCTCTAATTCCTTGCTGTCATGCGCGGTTAGGCCGACGAGCATTTCGTTGAGGGTCCGTGCCGCTCCGGGAATGACCGAAGGACCGGCCATTTGTTCAAGGATTTCGATGGCCTGGTGCTGTTGCTTCATTATATCTCGTATGGCGGTGACGCGCGCGATCTGGTCCCTCAGTTCGTCGGGCGGTGGGAGGGCGTCGGACGTCGCTTTCTTTTCTGGAATTATCTCCGTCGCGATGAAATGCTGATATCCGAGCCAAGCGTTCGCGGCTGCCCAAACGTAACGAGCATTCTCCTTCGTACGTGCTGCCGCATAATCTTTCTCAAACCTCTCCAGCCAAACAAGCGTGGTTTGCAAAGCCCCGCGGTAGGCGCGCGCTTCGTTGCCGTACCAACCGGGGAGAAATTGTTTGGTATGAATCATCTCATGGTACACGGTTTGGGCAATCGAGATCCGCTGCGTCAAATGTGGGACGGCCCGTTCACCGTTCGGATATTTCTCGCTTATCCAGCTGTCGGGCTTCAGTTGGTCTTGTTTGACTACGTCAGTATTGATGGCAAGTAAGCCCGTTGCAGAATCGTACTCGGCGTTGGTTCCCAAATCTTTTTTGGCGGTAAACGGCTGAAAATAAAGTCGTGTATAGCGGCGATCTTCGTATATATAAACGTCCCGCACATTGTTGCCATAGTCGCCAACCTTCAAGCCCACCATCACCTCGCCCAAGAACGCCACCGTGCGCACTTCTCGCGACCAATTGTTGAGGCGATCGGCCATTTTCTCTGTATCGTCGGGAACGGCGGCTTCCACGCGTTTATAGAATCCGGCAAGAATATCGACCACCTCACGCTCTTTGTCCGTGAGTGTCGGATCGGGAGCACCTGGCCGAGCGGGCGATTGTTGGGCTGCCGCACCGAGTGGCAGCGCGAGCAGCAATACCCAGGCCGCAGGAGGAATCCAGAATGTTTTCACGGCGAGGGTTCCCTGGTCTGGCTCTCATTGGACGGTGACGGCACAGCTTCTTCAACTGGCTCGACGCTTCGTAAGATACGGTTGAATTCTTCGGCGTATTTGTCCCACACCTCGGTCCGGGCGTAGCAGACCCAAATCAGTTCTTCGTCCGTCGCCATGACTGCAGGAACGACGACGATCCGTAACCGCGCAGACCGCCCCGTACCTGCGGAAACTCCTTCATCTACCGATGCCTTACGACCCAACAGAGTGGTTTCGCTGCGAGTCGACGTTTGCAGTCGTGCTAAGAAAGGCTCAAACGGCTGATTCCGCAAGAGAGCGAGCGAAGCCTCCGGATCAGCGAATTCGCCGACTCGCCAGATCGCCTCGCCGGCGCGTAGCGCCGGACCGTCTTGCCAAGCGGTCGGCAAGCGCAAGCTAAGATCGCCGACACGTACCGAACGACCGTCGGCTGGGGCCGGCGGAGTCGACACAGAACCGGGCTGAGATGAAGTCTGGAGCGTGCTGAGCAAGTGCTTTACAGGTAACGACCATGCATCAACGCCGGCCAACGGAGGGCCGGTAATCTCAATCTTGTAGAGCTTGCCGCCGTGGACGATCGCGATACGATAAAAGGTAGACGGCGTGTCCGCGCCGCCGTGCCACGCGACCCAGGCCGAAGGTACACTGCCGAGTTCCATCACGGCGGAAACGGCTTCCGAATGACCGGTCGACTCTTGACGGATAAATTCGGCAAGCGCAACGTCGGCCACTTCCACCGGCCTGCTGCGCCGGTGGAATTCAACTCTATAGAGACGTTCGGCCGATTCGAGGGCGTCGTACAGCAACGTGAAGTTGGTCGCTTTCGGGGGGGGCAATACGCGCCACGCCGGCGGAATTCGCACACGATAAGCACCTTCGGGATGAACGTACCAACCGAGTGCCGAAGCGTCGGGATTATCGAGGAGGCTGAACTTAGCTTGCCAACGCCGATCCTTCCGTACGAAGATAACGCTCTGCTGCGAGCCCCGTGGCGCCATGCCAGCGGCAGCAACCAGATCTTCGACATTCCCGATATCGCAATCGCCAAACCGAACGATGAGATCGCCGACCTGCAATCCGGCGACCTGTGCCGCGCCTTCGGCGTCGACGCGCAGCACGGCCGCACCGGCCGCCGCTCGAATCGAAAGGGCACGCGCCGCCGGGAACCAGGGAGCCGTCGCCTTGAGTCCCAGATGGAAGGGACGTTCGTCCTCCTGAATCTGCGGGCCGTTCCAGGCAGACGTTACTTCCTGACTCCCCGAGCTGCAGGGGGTAACTGCGAGCCATGAGACCATAAGGAGCGAGGCGAGCAGTGACTTGATGTATGGCTTTGCATTCATAGACATTCAACCGAACCGGTATTCTTGAAGCAGCACCGAAACGGAGAATGGCAAAGCTCATGCCTTGCGCGAAAGAAAACGGCCAAAGAGCCAAGACCGCCAATTAAACCGTGGACGGGAGCCTGGCCGCAGATTAGTGCTGGAGCTTCAGGATAAGAGGATAGCGAGTTCCGCACACGGGCCGTGCGTATGAGCGCGCATTTGATCTTAATACTCGCCAGTGGCCTTTTCATCGCATTGAAGATCGTCGTCCTGATTCGCCCCAGCGGACTGACCGTCCGAATGCGACTCCGGGGCTGTGAAAAAATTGGGACAGACAACCTCGCAACGAACCAGTTTCCCCATATTTTCGCCCCGAGCCAGACCCCTATTTTCACAGCCTCTTCCTGCCGTGTTGTAGACAAATGAGGTGCGTTGCCGAGTACGAAGACGGAGTGCTGTCTCCGTCGTACACGCACGAGCCGGGACTCTAAGGCAACCTGCTCTCCCAGAACCGCAACGGCGTCACCAGTTACTACCACTACAACGGCCGAGGCGACACTGTCGCACTGACCGACGACGCGGGTAACGTCCCCCGTTTCATTTCCGCCGATATAGGCTCAGGTCGGTTGGTCAAGCCACGCTGCGTGACGCTCGTCAAAGAGGCCGTACATGCTTGCTTCGCATAGAATCACGCTCTGACACTGAATCCCTAACAGAATAAATGGCTTTGAACGGTGACAAACCTTCATCGCCAAACTCCCTCCGGTGAGACCGACGTGAGACCGACCGACGCGAGTTAGCATCCAGCCGTTCGACGCTCCAGCCACATCGGCCGAGGCTACATTCAATTCCGTTCTTCGCCTGTTCGGTGGTCACGACCGATGTGGTGAACGCGTCGTCGCTTCAACACGCCGCAGCACCGCCCTCAGCGGCGACGACCTGCTCACCTTTCCCGCATCACTCTGGCCGAAGTGTCTTGCTGAGAACCGTTGATGCGGTAGGAAAAGTTCTTCGCGGCACGTTTATTGCAGATTGACAGATTGATCTGGTAATAATCGCACGGTAGGAGTCTGGCAATGAGAATCAGAGCGACGATCACCTGTATCCGAATGGGACTGACCCTGACGATGTGTTCGTTGGTGTTCGCGGTGTCGGCATTCGCTCAAGATCCCAAGCCCACGGGCTACTGGGCGTTTGGTGACATTACGATGCAGGATGTACCGCTAAAGCATCCCGTGCGCGTTGGCACTATCACTGGCAAAAGGGGCAGCCTGCACACGACTGACAAATCTTTCACCTCATTCGCGTTCGAAGAACCTAAACTTATTTGGGCAGTTGATACGGATTGGACGTGGACTGATCCTCCGGGCGTTCTCGTTCCTGGCGAATTAGTAACAGTACGCCTTGGATATCAGGGTGGCTCGGATCCAGCCAAACAATACAATCGTGGGGAAATCAAAGTTAACATTGATAACATTGAGATGGCACACAATGAGGTCTATCAAAATATTCGTTTTCATCCTAAGAGCTTTTTGGAAGCAGACGGAACTACATTCAAGAAAGGATTCGATGGTGTTTGGTCTGAAAAACTAACGAACTACGGGATTGAAAAAACAGAATACAATTATCTTCCGGAGAAGAGCGTCGATTTCGTCGGCAAAGTCGGAAAACATAAGGGAGATCCAAGACCAGCTCATTCTGGCAATTGGATCAGTTTACGCGTTAGTGTTTCAGGGGTTTATGCTGGAGCTCGCACTTACTACTATAACTACAAATGGGTTGAAGGCGCTCCTCCGAAGGACGGCATCAAGATTCCGCCTCCAGTCGATGACAAATCGTCATCGGGGAACACGACGGGCCACGGAAGCACCTCCCAGCCCCCGGCGGGCACGGTTGAACCGGCCAACACCACAAAGTTCACCATTCAGGCGGGGAAACGAACCGCGAAATCGGGCGAGACGGTGCAGGTACCTGTCTTCCTGCTCAACCCGAGCGGTGTCGGGAACCTGAACACCACCGTGAGTTACACGAGTTCCGTGGCCATGGCAGAAGGAAAACCCATCCGAGGCAACGTGCTGGGGTCGGCTTTGTTCGAGGCCAACGCCGCCGAGGCGGGTATCGCACGGGTGGGGGTGGCCGGTTCAAAGCCACTCACCGAATCGGGGATTCTGGCCCACATCACGTTCAAGGCGGTGGGCAAGCCCGGCGATCGAACCATCTTGAAGGTGGCGGTGACCACGGCCAATGCCAATGATGGCAAATCCATGCTCGCCGAAACGATTGATGGCGAAGTCATCATCGTCGGAGAGGGCGGCAAAATTCCGGGCGACCAGGACGGTGACGGCGAGATCACCGCCAGCGATGCGTTGTCTGCTTTGAAAATGTCCGTCAAGCTCATTCCAGAAAACATGACGCTCGACATGGACACGGATGCTAAGGTGACCTCCAACGACGCTCGACTCATCCTCTTGAAAGCCGTTGGAAAGTAAGTTGGCCGTTACTTGAATCGTGTCCATATCCAACCCGGGGAATTCCAATGTTGCGAGTTGCTGTTTGTGCAATCATTGCGGTCTCGCTGATCGCATGCACCAAGCCACTGATGGCTCAGTCGGCACGGATGGAACTCTCCATTGCTGTCGGTTCCGCCGAAGTTTCGAAAAACGCCAAGGTCCCGATTCTTTTCAACTCGCCTGTCGGTATCGGTGCGTCGCAGTTCGAACTTGTTTATGACCCCGCTGTCTTGCGATTCGTTGGTGTGGAAAACGGCCCACTGTTGCCGTCTGCCGTGGTCGAATCGAACGAAGGTCAAGCCGGTCGGGCTCGAGTGGCCTTTGTGTCCAATGATGAAGTGAAAGGTTCGGGTGAGTTGCTGATTGCCGAATTCGAGGTGCTGAAGGGGCTCGCTGCAACGACCAAGATTGGTCTGGAATCGGTTCGTGGGTGGGATCAGGTTAACAATCTACCCGTAATCATTGCGGCACAGTCTGGCGACTGGAAACTAACAACCATCGAAAACGTCCCTTCTGGAAAGCCTGCTCAAGATCCCGAGCCAGGCAACGTGGGATGGATCTATGGTCTGGGTGCGGCTGTCGTTGTGGTCATCGTTCTATCACTGTTTCGTCGGTCCAAACGGTGATCCGGCTGATTATGGTTGCGGTTCGCCGAACGCACATTCGCTGAGTAATTGTTGAACGACCCGTCGCCCAACACGCGGCTACGCTGCCCTCGCCCTCTGGAATAGCATGGTGAGAAACACAAGGCGGCGAAGCACGCAAGGGTCGGACCGGGAAGCATGCCATGTTATTTACTCGAACCCCAGAAACACTGTCTATTTTCATGGCAATCACGCCACTGAACCAGATAACGCGGCAACTCACACGTAGACATGCTGCGGATCTGTTGTCGGCGTGTAATTTCCTGGCGAAGCTGCAAGAATCTCTCACTACCAGTTCGTGTTATGCGTTCGAGTCAATTTTCGCATGAGATCCGCCATTACTGTTTGAGCAAGGTGTAACAGTGCGGAGTGCATCGTTGCTCCTGATCGTGCATCGCTGCAGCAAACTTGTCGGTGATTGCTTTGGAAGTGCTGATTTATGAGGCTGCTGTTCTTTCCGTATCTCAGATACAGTAGTGCCAGGCTCAATCAGCGACTTGCAGGAAAGACCGTGCTGATCACAGGTGCGAGCTTTGGAATCGGTGCGAGTCTCGCAGAAAGTCTGGCAGCATCCAAATGCCATCTGCTGCTGGTTGCTCGAACCACTGAGAAACTAATCGAGGTGAAGCACAAGATCGAAGCCCGGGGCGGTCGAGCTGACGTGTTTTCCTGCGATCTGACAAATCCTGAAGAGGTCGATAAACTCCTGGCATCAATTCACCAGCTGGGTGGAGTCGATGTCTTCGTTAACAATGCCGGCAAGTCCATTCGCCGTTCGATATTTGATGCGATTGATCGACGGCATGATTTCAGCCGAACCATGAACTTAAACTACTTTGGTCCTGTCCAGCTGATGCTGTCCCTCATTCCCGTTCTTGTCGAACGACAAGCTCAGGTGATTAATGTGTCGGCCGTTAATGTACTCCTTATTCCAGCACCAAAATGGGCCGCGTACCAAGCGTCCAAGACCGCTTTTGATCAGTGGTTCCGATGTGTTGGCCCGGAGCTCAATGCGCGAGGCGTCTGCATGACTTCGATCTACCTCCCACTGGTCAGAACCAGAATGATCGAGCCAACAAAGGCCTATACGAATATGCCCGCCATGCTGCCTGAAGATGTCGCCGCGGTGATTTGCAAAGCGATCATTTCACGCCGACGCACCTATGCTCCGTGGTGGATGATGGCAGGTCAGCTGGCGTCGGTGTTGCTGCGATGGCCATTCGAGGCCATCGTTGGGAATCGCTGGACTCAACGTTGAAAGGCTTATCATGTTCAAGGTTTTGTCGGCACTGTATCGTACTGGATTGTTAACTCCTGTCGGCTTGTGGCGACTACTTGAAGCGGTCGCAACCACCGGAGTTAATCCGATGGCCCTGTTGCACATTGCTGCCAAACTGCATCCGGACCGCATCGCCGTGTCTGACGATCGGCAACAATTGAGTTACCTGGAACTTTGGCACCGGACGGAGTCGTTGGCAATTGGATTGTACTCGGACTATGGCATCCGCCGCGGCCAGAAGGTGGCGATCGCATGCTGCGATCATTCAGCAGCCATTATGTCAATTCTTGCCGCATCGCGATTGGGGGCTCATGTTTTCCTGCTCAATCCAGGGATGACCGCAGATCAGGCAAGAGCGTTACACCAACGGTTGCGGATCGATTTTTTTGTGTATGACGAGCAGCTTGTGCCGGTGTTCCTGGAGCCAGCCATGCGGAATCTGTCGCTGCCAGCCTACCATCCGAGTGACAATTCAATTGACAGGATCTCCTCTTCCCCTCCACGAAGAAACACGAGACTCGGAAGAGTGCCTGGCGGAAGTATCACGGTCATGTCTGGAGGAACGACTGGCTCACCGAAAACAGCGAGTCGAAAACCTTCATTGGCCACGTTTCTGCCGCCATTCTGTGCTTTGCTCGTTCAGGTGCAACTCGCCAAATATCGGACCGTCTACATCGCGACTCCGATCTATCATGGATTCGGTCTGGCCTCGCTATTTATCGGTGTTGTGCTGGGAGTGACGATGTATGTTTCACGCCGCTTTGATGTCGTACATGCCTGTAGACTGATCGAACAGAACCAGGTCGAAGTTGTTACGCTGGTTCCATTGATGTTGCAACGTATGATTCAAAATGACAGCGAGTCTCTGAAGACATTGCAATGCGTCATTGTCGGCGGGGCGCCTCTCAGTCCGGCGTTGGTCCAGGAAACTCATGACCGAATTGGTCCGAAGTTGTTCAACATGTATGGAACATCGGAGGCCGGGGTGTGCATTATTGCGACACCCGAAATGCTGCAACAGAAACCGGATGCCATTGGTCGGCCAATTGCCGGTGTACGTGCCAGAATCTCCAATACTTCCAATACCGACGTCGGCGTTGGGGAAACGGGTCGCTTGTGCATTCGCAGCGTTTGGACCATTAACCGAAAAGACTGGGTCGAGACTGGTGACATTGCATATCGCGATAAAGACGGCGATTTGTTTCTTTGCGGGCGAGTCGATGACATGATCGTCTCAGGAGGAGAAAACGTTTATCCGATCGAACTCGAAAATGTCCTCGTTCAACATCCGGATATTGACTCCTGCGGTGTTGTCGGTGTCGCCGACAGTGAATTCGGCCAGCGTCTAAAGGCCGTAATTAAAGTCAGAAATGGAAAGACGATTGACGAGTCAACTCTGCGTGAATGGCTTAAACCTCGCGTTGCTCGCCATCAGATGCCGGCCATCGTGGAGTTTCGCGATGAACTGCCCTACACCGCACTGGGCAAGCTCAACAAGAAAGCCCTTGTTTAAGGCGTTGTTCACTGACTTTCCGCTTCACCGATCATGCCTGGGGCAATACAGAACCCGGTCTTCCTTCATCATCCTCACCTTGATGCCCACGCAGTGTATCGTTACGAAGTGCCTGCTCCATCGGGATCGAACGCTCGTCAACCGTTTCTGATTTCACGATAGAAGTTTGGAGATCGTCAAACGAACTGCCTTAAACACGATTGCGCGAAGTCGTCAGTCACTCCGTTGACGATGATGTCGATGCTGCATTTAGCACCACTCAAGCTGACTCTGACCAGCATCAGCCAGACGTGATCGTCCGCAGTTCCCGTGGCGCGCATTCGCTCTCAGGATCAATTCCAATGACACGCCGCTCGCTCTGCAGTTCCCAGCTTGGAAGAGTTAAGGAACGTCAAGACGCTAAAGCCAAACTCATGGATCCTGCACAGTCGCAATGAAGATGTGATTCTTTTTTCAAATTCCGAAGAACATGTGACCCGAAACAATCTGAATTATGAAGACTTAAACGTCGGTCAAATCGCAAAATCAGAGTGATTACCCATACAGCAGTGGAGAATTTTTGCTGATTCCGTTAGTGAAAATCGATACACCATCGTCCCAACACGACAACGTTTGAAAAGTCGTTCCCAACCTGCTTCAGCGAGACCGACCAACGCGTGTTAGCCTGCAGCCGTTCGCTTCTCCGGTCACATCGACCGAGTCGTCGAAGCTTGTGACGAAGAATCCACGAAGTGCAGTCAGATTGTTGGTCAGCAATGTACGTTTAGTGGCCAAATCCGGAATTGTTGAAGACCGGTTCGATCGGCGAATTCTGGTGACGGAATCTCCCAAGTTGGTGCTGACTGAAGACGAGATTCTGAGTCCGTTACTGCTTGAAAACTAATGGGCGTGGTTGAGATCACCAATCTGCCTTTCGCCGACAACCGATGGAACGCCATTGGGCGCGGCCAGCGTGCGATTCAGGTAGCCGGGCAGTTTCCCTTCACGGATCGCCGTTTCTGCTCAACACCAACCACTTCCACACTCTGAACATTCACGATCGCCGCAACACTGGCCTTCAGCTCCAAACGCTTCGGTTACAGTTCACGGACGGCCAGTGCACGGCACGACTCCCGCACATCGCCTCCACGCATCGGCCGGCTAATGGCAATCAGCATCGCCAGCAACCAGGCAGGCCATTAATGACGGCTTTGAGGGTCTGACTGGCCGTGAAAAGCAATTCTTTTCGCAACCCCCTTGCGGATCAATTATATTGGAACGTATGCTTCCATACCCCGCTCATGATTTCCTCGCCTGCTCCTCCGCCTCTTCCTGCCACTCCGCCCGGGAGCTTTCCATGCCTCGTGTTCCATCGATCCATTCAACATCAGCGATCAGCCGCAACCGCTTTCTGCAGGTTGGCTTCTCAGGTGCACTCGGATTAGGACTGGCGGACCTTGCGACCGGGCGTAAAGTCAACGCGGCAACGGAATCAAATGCGTTGTTCGGACGGGCGAAGAGTGTGGTCCTGCTGTTTCTTTCCGGCGCGCCGTCGCATCAGGACATCTGGGATCTGAAGCCCGATGCTCCGGCGGAAGTTCGTGGTGAGTTTCGACCGATTGATACGGTCGCTCCCGGAGTTCAGATCGGACCACATGTGCCTCGACTGGCCATGGTTGCGGACAAGTTTGCTATCGTGCGTTCAATGACTCACAGTTTGCCGAGTCACGAACATGCCACGCACTTTGTGCTGACCGGCGTGAATCAGGTTCCACCGGGAGCAACACACATGGCCAGCCGCGCAGACTGGCCTTGTTACTCGGCCACTATGCAGGCCGTTCGGCCCCGCGCAGACGGCGTGCCATCCGGCGTGATGCTGCCGACGTATATCCATAACGGCTATGGGTTCTCAGGGCAGACTGGTGGCTTCATGGGAAGTCAGTACGATCCCTGGCATGTCACGAAGGACCCCAACGCTGCGGATTTCAACATCGATGAATTGACTCTGCTGCAGGATCTGACGGATCAACGTATTCAAAGTCGAC
>CANHVD010000101.1 GCA_947463775.1 Planctomycetaceae bacterium
AATCGCAGTTCTGACAAGCCGTTGCTATGTTTCAGCAGGGGGGAATTGCCTACAACACCGGTCTGGACGACGGGATCGGGTGCGTGTTTACGCCAACGAGAACCAATCGTCCATCAGTCGCCAGAGAACTCATCGCAGATTAACGTAACGTTAATAATCAGCTATGGGGGCTAACGACTGCAGGTGTTATCTCGGACGGGCACTCATCAAACGTCTCACACTGTTCCGCCAGGAAAACCGCCACGCATAACTGACGTCGCGTCCCCTGGCACGGAGGCCAGAACATGTTCAATCGCTGCATTCTCTGTTTCACGATTGTAATGCCTTCCTGGGTGATGCTTTCCGGATCGGCCGTGGCCGACGAGGCGCCTCGGCTGGCCGAGCAACCGATCGTTGTGGTTCGGTACGGCGGGCTCTATGCAAAGTCGACTGAAACGTACATCCGGAAACTCCGCGACGACCTCGGGATTGGTAGCGCGATTACCGATGCGCTTGATAGTAATAGCGACAAGCTGAAAGCGTCTGTCACGAAACGCGAGAATCCAGCTTCCGGGATGCTTGTGTACCTCGGGGAAGGATTGTTGCCATCAGTGGAACAGGTGCAGTTTTCGGAAGTCGTCGATCATGCGGAATTTGTGCGACTGATCAACACGCGATCTGAGAGTGCCGGACCTGTATCAAAGCTGGATGGTTCTGGTGATCTGTATTCGATGGTGCTCACAAATACCTGGCGAGTCGAAGAGAACGCGATTAAGCCCGTCAGCAGTTCAGAAGTCGTTCAGGAACCCGGTGCAACCGCTGAGAACGCTGAAATTGGCGTCGATGAGGCAACACCGTCCAGTTCTGGCAATGTGACGATCTCTATTGGCGCTTCTTCAGGGACAGGAGTCTTCATTGGCTCCAACTCCAGTCAAGGTGAAGGAAAACTGATCGAAGAAAATGGTAAGCAGTTCCGGGAATACTCTTCGCAGTCGACAAGCTTTTTTCGCTTTCACGATGGATTCATGTTCGAGAGCCAGACTAAAGCCCTGCATACGATGAAACTGCCGTCGGGTGATTCCTTGCGTCAGATGGACAACGCGGACGTGAATGGCGAAGTGACATTTCATCCGGATCGAATTCCGATGGGCCTGCGAATGCTGGGCTGGAATTCACTCAGCACCGCAGCCGGAGCAGAACTTCAGCAGTGGGATGGTGAATCTGACGTGGACTATGCCGTGCGACGGAGTGCAGGTGATGCTGGACTCGCACTCGTTCGCTCCGCCATGTTCGATACCGAAAAAGTCTCTACCTGGCTGAAACTTGCGTTCGATGAAAGCCCTGTTCTGGGTGAGTTTCGGATCAGCTCACGAAACAACAGCGACCTTAGTCGGACTCTGCGGGAACTCTCTTCGGGCGAACGCCGCTTCGCCCCGATTTTGAACGACGATGCTGCAGCAACAATCTATCTGGCGGCTCGCTTACCTGAGGAATGGCGAAACGTCGTGAGTGCCTACGTTGCGAGTCTGTCGGAAGATGCGACCAGCAGTTCGGAATATTCTGATGCCGAACGAGCCGCGCAGCTCACATGGAGTAAGTCGTACGGGGCCGTGGCAGAACACGGAAATCTCGAAATTTGTGTGAAACTTGGCTGGTCAAAAGAATCCGGCGGCGTGATTTATGGAGGCGTGCAGCTGAACGAAAATCCGGAACTTCTCGCGGCAATTCAGTCTGAAGAAAATGATGATGGCGAATTGGATACACAGAGCGAAATGGTTCAACTTCACGATATGTCGATGCTGAAGATGCTGATTCCCGAGGATTCGGAGCTGGAGCCGGTCAAGCTCTCTCACATCTACCTCGCCAATGTCGATTCATGCCTGTGGTTTGCCGTGGGCGGCGAGAATGCTCATGAGATGATTCATCAGTCGGTGACTCGTTGTCGCGAAGCGGCTGGCCGAATCTCCACGCCGGTGTTTACGGCCGCTGTTGATCTTCAGCGATGGGCCGATTATCCACAGGATGATGCCACGGGCCTCACAACTTTGCATCAGCATTTCTACTATGGTATTTCATCGCTGGTGTCGTTCATGGCGGAAGATTTCATGGGTAATCCGGACACTGACGAAGAAGAAGCCGATGATTCGCATGACGAGGTCTTTCAGCGAGCCATGTCGCTTGGTGGTTCGCGCGCTGCCAGCTTCACTGTCGACACGGATGAATCCGGACTTGTGGCTCGTGGTTCTGTCGGCGACGCCGTCGCGCGAGGTTACGCGGCCGCAATGGTGCTGACGATCGACGAACTTGTCAAAAACAACATTACGGTCGAAAATTCAGAGCCATCGAAGTAACGCTCTTGTCAATCTGAGGGAACGCATTTCGAGGTTTCTGATTCATCAGTTTTCGCGAGCTGGAACGTCAATGATGGATTGAGTTTTTGAGTGTCTTGCCGCGTGCCGCGAAAACTTTCGCTGATGCTGCGGTGACGCCTAAATCGACCGCCAACGTGCCGCCGGTGGCCGCGAAAAATAGAGAGAATGGCGATCGCGATGATCAGTGCATCGCCGTTCTCAGTGAATCCCCATCACCGGACGAATCAACAGATAAGTCCCGGCGGTCAGGATCGGGACGCCCAGAATGTTCAGCAACAGTCCCCGCCGAGCCATTTCCCCTGACGGGATCCGTCCCGTGCTGAACACAATCGCGTTCGGCGGCGTTCCTACAGGCATCATAAATCCAGCACTGGCCGCTAATGTTGCCGGAACGAACAACATTCGAGGATCAAGCCCGAGTGGTTCTGCCATCGCCAGCAAAGTTGGCAACACGGCACTGACTGTGGCGACGTTGCTGGTGAGTTCTGTCATCATGATCAGAATCGCGCAGATGATTGCCACCACCAGCCACGCTGGCAGCGTCTGCAACGGTGCCTGCAATGCCGCCCCAAGCCAAACGGCCAACTGAGTCGACTCAAAGCCCGACGCGAGTGCGAAGCCGCCTCCGAACAACAGAATCATATCCCATGGCAATCGATTGGCCGTCGTCCAGTCCATCAAAGGGATTGAACGTGAATTCCCATCACGCTTACCCGATGGCAACAAGAACAACAGCACCGCCATTAACATCGCGATCGTGGAATCCGTAATCAGGTCTTTCGCGGGTAGTTTCGCCTCAGGTGTTCCCATGCGAGATGAGAGCCAGACAAACATCTGCTCGTAATACTGCAGCCAGCCGGGCAGAATTGTGAAGTCGCCTACTTTCAATGGCTGTCGAGTCACCCACAGGACTGCGGTCAAAGCAAACACGATCGTCATTCGCAACTCCGGCGCAGTCACGCGACCGAGTGCCTTCAATCGCTCTCGCAAGGCCTTTTGTAATCGATCGTCCTGATCGGATTTCCCCGGGAGGCCCCAGGTCAAAACAAGCCAGACCACACCAAGGTAAAAAAGAGCAATCGGACCACAACTCAGCAGCCATTCGGAGAAATAAACATCCGGCGCGTCTGGCAGTTGCTTGCGATAGATGCCGATGGCTTGGCTATTCGTAGGGCTGCCAACCAGGGTCGCCATGCCTCCTAATGTCGCGGCATAGGCTAACGTCAACAGCAGGGGCACTGCGAGTTGTTTCGAACGCAGCGTCGACGAGTCCTCTTGTCCCTCGTCCAAAATCTTCAGCATTGCCAGCCCGATGGGCAGCATTAACATGGTGGTGGCCGTGTTGCTGATCCACATGGACAAACCGAACGTCGCAATGGAGAACCCAAGAACCATTTTTTTGGGGCTCACGCCAAACAACTCAACAATATGCAGAGCCATCCTGCGGTGCAGTCCCCAGCGTTCGATCCCAAGGGCAATGATCATTCCGCCGATGTACAAAAACAGGCTGTCTTCTACGAACGCCTTGCTGGTTTCCTTCGCGGACTGAATGCCCAACAGCGGAAACAGAGCTAACGGCAGCAGACTGGTCGCCGCCAACGGGATTGCCTGCGTCATCCAAAGACCGGCCATCAGCGCGGCGACTGCAATCAACCGATGAGCGGCTACGGGCATGCCGGCCGGAGTTGGCAACAAGAAGATCGCGATCGAAACTGAAACCAGCACCGGAAGCAGCCAGCCCGGGCTCGAGTTATCGGCCAGCTCTTCCGTGGGAATCTTGTGAGTCATTCACTCGAACCTGCTACTCAAGTTTGTATTCAATCTGACATCACTCGACATCATTGTGATGATCACATAACCAGCCAACTGCAACAGGGAATCTAGCCGAATAGTTGTCATAAATGCAATCGCTGAAATGATTTACGAAATTGCTTCAAAAACATTCAAGTGATTGGCATCCGCTTCGCTTTTGGCTTCCCTCGCAAACAATCTCGGAGGGAACCGGGTATCCATATTGGACGCGACGAGCCCGGATGATTTGGAGTCAGGATGTGTGCGAGCCAGCCACGGAGCAAATGTCTGGTTGAATCACTTCTATGTCCGGTCACAAGGAATGACAAAGAACATTCGGGCCCTTTTTCCCCAACTCATCTCAATACGAGGAGACTGGTTACTATGAAACGTTTCATGATGATTCTGGTTGTACTGGCGGGAATGGCTGCAGCGACTTCTTCAACGGCCATGGCCGATCATCGCCATCACGGTGGACGATCAGGCAGCAGCTTTTCGATCTCGTTCGGCAACGGGTATAACAACTTTGGTTATAGCAGCGGACGAGGCGGTTTCGGCAATCCTTATGGCTATGGTGGCGGTTACGGCGGCCATGGTCATGGCTACGGTGGTTACCCAGTCTACCGATCTGTTCCTGTCTACTCCGTGCCCGTTTACGGGGTGCCAGTGTATGGTGGCGGCTACGGCGGCGGATACGGTCACGGGCATCGCCACTGCCACTAGGACAAAGTCCCAGACGAAGCCTGCAAATGGCCAACCCATTGCTGCTCGATTCTTCGAGGCTCCCAAGAGTCCACGGAGTCACGGGCCGCAATGGGTTCTTTTGTTCCGGTTTTGTTCCGCAATCTGACAGCCCGATACCATTCAAATCCGGCATTGCTGCGATTACAAAGCAGCAATGCCGGATTTGCATTATACCGAATTCCTGACACTCCTTAAGAAAAGCGGGCTCCTGGCCCCGCCCCAGATGGAGTCTGCGCAGGATGTGGTGAAGAAGCTGCGTGACTCCGCGAAGACTTCCTCGACCGGTGATCTGACCGCTGATGCCGTCGCGGCGAAGTTTGTTTCGCAGAATCTGATTACTCAATGGCAGGCGAATCAACTGCTCAAAGGGCAGACAGGATTCATCCTGGAAAAATATCGACTGCTGACACCGGTCGGCAAAGGGGGTATGGGGCACGTCTTTCGTGCGATCGACACAATCTCCGGTGCGACCGTGGCCATCAAGGTGATGTCGCGTAAGCTGACGGGGAATCAGACTCTCGTGAATCGCTTCCGTCGTGAGATCCGCGCGTCTTCGTTACTGAATAACAAGCACATTGTCAGAACACTTGATGCCGGGCGAGTCGGCAAAGTGGATTTCATGGTGATGGAATACGTGAATGGCGATCAGGTGGATCGCATCGTGTCACGTGTTTCCCTGATTCCTGTCGCCATGGCCTGTGACATAGTTCGCCAGGCGGCCATCGGGCTGCAGCATGCTCATGAACAGAAGATGGTCCATCGTGATCTGAAGCCCGGCAATCTGATTGTCGACTGGTCCACGGACGGTAACGGTGTCGTCAAGATTATGGATATGGGACTGGTTCGATTGAGCACCGACGGTGAAGAACGCACCTCGGTGACCAAAGCCGGTCAGGTGATGGGCACACCGGATTACATGTCGCCGGAACAGGGCTGGGATACAGCTACGGTTGATATCCGCAGCGATGTTTACAGCCTTGGGTGTACTCTGTTTCGTCTTTTGACTGGTCGCGTTCCCTTCCCCGGCGACAATCCGCTTCAGGTGTTGATGGCTCGCTGTTCCAAGGACGCCCCATCAGTCAAAAGTCTGCGGGCTGACGTGCCGGATCCCATTGACGCGATCGTACGCCGCATGACTTTGCGAGATCCTGCCGGACGTTTTCAAACTCCGAAGGAACTGGTCGATGCCCTTGAGCCATTTAGCAAACCTTTGACCGTTGAAGGACTCAAACAGGCCCTTCGGGAGGCTGGGGCCGATGACGTCATCCTGCTGGATCTTGCCAGTGCGGCCGAGAATGGTGACGCGCAGGATGCTGGTTATCAGCAGTTCCTTCGTGAAATGGATAGCGGGGCGGCCGTCGATCTGATGCTGACAACCAATGGCGGCCAGGGACAGGCTTTGAATTCCACATTGCCAGTTCTGTCGCAAGTCGATCGCAGGCAGACCGGGCCGCGCCGTCCGGGGAAGAAGAAGAATGTAACGGCCGGAGTCATTGCTCTTGCGTCCGCAGGTACATTGATTGCTCTCATCACGTTGTTTGTGATGGTCAATCACAAATCAGACGAGGAAGTCATTCCGGTCAAAGTCCTGAACGCGAACAAGGCCATCAGCGTTGTTCCGTCCGTGGAATTGCAGGCCGCCGCGCCAGTCACGTCAAAGTCCGGAATGACCATTCAGTATCAACCGGAGTTTGTTGGTGCGGCCCCCGAAGCTCCAGAAGAGGGAAGTCACCGATTTCGCGCTGGCAAAGGAACTCCGGCTGGGGTGAAGGTTGATGAAAAGTCGGGGCTGGTTTCCTGGGAGATCCCCAGTGCTCAGGCCGCTGCTGACTATGAGATCAGCGTCGAGTTGGCTTATGTCAATCAGAACATTGCAAAAGTCATTGCGTCGACAAAGCTGATCGTCACGGTGGTCACCACGGCTCCTCGGTTTACGTTGCCTGATCGAGAACAGCAGTTGGTTGATCCAGGGAAGGAGTTCAAAACCAAGATCGTAGCATCGCCGGCTCCTGATGCTGCATCGGGATTGATATATCGACTTGGTCCGGGAGCACTTCCCGGCATGACACTGGACCCGACGACGGGCCTGTTCGCATGGACTCCGCCGGAGGACGAATCGGGCCGACACAATGTTGGACTGCAGCTCTACGACCCAGCCACATCGAAGGAAGTCGCGCGAGGCTCACTCGTTATCCTCGTGAAGCCAGTATTTAGTTTGCCGTCGTTTCCCGAACAAACAGCCATCGCTGGTGAGACGTTTAAGCTGACTCTGATCGAGCGTCCTCCAAAGTTTTTTGGACGAGCACTTCGAATTGTTGTCAAAGAAGGCTCGCCACCCGGAGTGACCGTTGATGCGCGACGAGCAGTGCTGACATGGAGTGTTCCGCCTGATGCGTCCGGTCGCTATGAGATTCGTCTCGCACCGGAATCTCTGCTGCCAAACGTCATGATGAATTTTGATCAGAATCGAGATCTGGTCATCGTGGTCAACGTGAAAGATACTCAGCCTGAACCCGGCGTACCAAAGGTTCCTGCTGAGTCAGAGGTGTCCGCTGCAGAGGCTGAATTGCGTGAACTCTTCAAACGCGAACTCGCGGCAGCGAAATCTCCCGGTGAACGTGCCAGCCTGGCCAATCAACTGCTTGATCGTTCCGAAGAACAGTCCAACAGTGCAACGGACTTTGCGTTGCTGGATCTGGTTGAAGAACTGGCAGAGAAGAGTCGAGCCGTCGATGTCAGCCTGAAAGCGAACCGCCTGCGAGCATTGCGTTACGAAACCGTTGAGTTAACCACGGCTGTTGAATTGGCGGCTAACTTCCGGAGTTCATCGCTGAACGCGAATCAGGCCGATGCTGTGATTGAACATTGTTTGCGACTTGCGTTGATGGCGGCCAGGCAAAAGAAATATGCCGATGTTGCCAGACTGCTGACACCACCGGATCAGTTGCTGAAGAAGGTCGACAAGGCTTCTGTGGGCAAGCAGTTGGCTGATGACGTGCAGAAATGCAAAGAGATTGCTGAAGAGTTGTCGGTTGAGAATGCGGTCGCATCGGACTTGAAGACCTCCGAGCTATCGCGGCGACTGGAACAGTGGCAGTTCGGCGATCTGTTTCGAGATATCAATGCGTTGCAATACGTGGCATCGGGAGGGGCCGGTATTCCTGATGATGGTCGGGGACTTTGGCAGGTTGAACTGCAGCGGCTTCGCATGGAAGCTCCGCAGCAGGACGCTGATATCAGCGTGGGGATCATCGATCCAGGCTATGACGCAGGACGATATTTGATTCGCATGAAAGTCGTGGCGAAGTCGACTCCCGTGATGTTGGTTCTGGGTGCCGGAAAAGAACAGAATCTGGACGCGAATCTGCTGTCACTCGACAGGCAGGACTTTGGCAGAATTCTTTCGGTTCCCAGCGGCCAGATACATAGCCCGGCGGTCAGCGGTTTAAACTTGCCGGCCACCGGTTCGTATGAGTTCGAAGTTCTCATTGACGCTTTGCAGATGAGTGTACGTCTGAACGGTGTGTCCGTAATGTCGTCTGCCGTCCCCATGCTGAAACCCGGACGAGTGGGATTGCTTGTCCCGATGCAGAGCGGAAACGCGACATCCATCGAGATACGGCAGGCTCGAATTTTGATCCTGCCGGATTCGCAGGGGAACGTCTCGTCGGGCGGCACAAAATAAGGCTGAGTGTTCGCGGGATGTCTCATCGACATGAGTACATCAATCGTAAACGCCAAAGGAATACCCCGCCTTCGACAGACTATTTTTCGATCCTGTCCGCACTCCCTGGAATCTGGCATAGGCTTTGCGTCTCAGCAATTTCATGTCCGGCTGAGAAATGCGGAAATCGTTCAGGAAGTGCTTGCAATGTTGCGTGAAGGCGACAATTCGATGATGGCCATCAGCCCAAAAACCGGGCTGTCTGGAAATCCTCAGGCCATCTACAGGAATCAAGTGCCCTTTCTACAGGCAGCCGCCGCGCAGGGAACGAGCATTCAGCAGGCCATTAAACCTGAAGACGTAGTTCAGGCCTTTTGTACACCTTCGAAGCCGGCTGATTTCTCGAGTCGCCTGGCAAGTGATGCGCAAAAAAGTTCTTCCGGGGCAAATGTTACTTTGGACGAAACTCAACGGCGAATTCTTGACCGGGGACTTCGGCAGAGGTTTGAGGCGATCAGTGCGTGCCTGGATGAAATCGTATGCGGTCGTCGCGTACCAGCGTACCTGCGAGAGTGCGGTTTCCTGTCGTCGCGTATTCGATCAGGGTTGCAACCGCTGACTGATTCGGTCCGAGCTGAAGTTGCATGGACGTGGTTTGGCTCCACCGATATTCATCTCAAAATCAATGGCGATCTGACTGTCTTCGATCAGAACTTCTCCCTTCCGACGGGGCTGCAGGCTTTGTCATCTTTTGCAGCGGAAGGGCAAGGCTTGCCTCTGCTGTCATTGCCCGAGAAATCCGGAACCAGCGGAATTACTGTCCTGTTGACTCCGGGAGCGTTTACTTCCGCGGGGCCCGGCAACGAATTTATCGCAAACAGTTTGGATATTCAGACCGCACGCGGTTCTGATCTCTGTGTTCGCGGCAATTCGGTTTTCCTCCGCGTGAGCGGCAAAGAACTTCCGGTGTCGACCATCGTGCGCCGCATTGATGATGATCTACTGGACCCTAACTGCTTCCGACCTGATTCACTGGTAGGCGTTCCTGGTCTGGTGAAAGCCTGGAAGAACGGCGGCGTGGATGTGTTGAGTCCTCCGGGAGTCAGTCTCGCGAGTTGCCGAACCTTCGGTAAGTACATTCCGGATATGATCCTGGAATTCCTTGGTGAAGAACCGATTCTGCAATCTGCCTCGGTCCTTGAATGCGAGGATCCCTCAGTGCTGCGACATGTGATGGCCAACGTGAAGAACTATGCCATCCGCACGAATGATCCACTGCATCCGGCACGACCTTTCTTTGGTCGAACTGGCACGGCGGTGGAGTTTGCAGACCTGCTGTCGAGGCTCAGAAAGAATCCGGCAGCGTACGTCGCGCGACCGCTGCTGGAGGAATGCGATGCACCCGGTCATAGTTTGCGAGTCTTTGCGACGATGATGAATCGCTTCCGACTGATCCCGGGATTCATCAGCCGACCATGTCAGCCGGACGGTGGAGCTCCCTATCATCTCTGATCACTGTTGATCATTTATGATCGTGGGCTACTTCTGGTCATAGATTTCGCGGAAATCAACGTTATCAATGACCTGTCTCAGAATCAGGTAGGCAATCGCAAGCCCGCAGCAGAATGCGCTCAGATGAACGCACTCTGTAAGGCCAGTTTGAAATGAAGCGACCCCCTCGGAAACCATAGGCGGGATCTGAGGACTCTTACTGATCGATCGCAGGGCCACTCTTCCTGACACGGTCAAACAGACTGCAGTAATCTTGCCTGCGACGCTCGCGAGCAGGCCAATCAAGATCAGGAAGCAGGATGTTCTGCGAAAACGAGATAACACAAAACTGATACCACGACTAAGAGCTTCTGCTCCATCATCACCGTCGATGGCAATCGCCGACAGCCCTAGTAGCCAGCCGGCCAGCACGACATAAAGCCCGACGAGTGTCAGCAAAGAATACAACCAGAACACAATGTTCAATGCATCAGCATGATTGGGCCCTCTGGAGCTCCATGTCGGCAGATATCCTGCGAATCGAAAGCACAGCACCCCCAGAAGGACGATTGCTATCGTCAGGAATGTCGAAACAACAATCGGCTTCCAGCATCCCGCCATAAAGCGAAGAATCTGCAGGACGCCTGAACGTTCATGCCGATTGACCAATAACGCCGTAAAGCGTGCAATCCCGACTGCAGCAAACCCAAGAAACAGCATACGAAGAACCAGCAACCCAAGGACCGCGAATCCACGGGTCATTCCGTACACGAGAATCACTTCAATGCTGAAAACCCACTGAGCGAGGGTTGCGGATCCAAAAGTTGATACAGCAGACGTGAGATCAGGCGACTCGTTTTCGAAGGTTTCAAGGGGATTAAGCTGAAATCCGGCATAAACAAGAAACGCCACTATCAGACAGGGAATCGACCACGCGGCCCGCAATGATTCCAGCAACCGAACGGACGGAAACACCGCTGGCAGATCGATCTGACCGACTCGTACAGCATCCTTGTTCATCCACGAATCCCTGCAATGAGCTGAGCCTAAGACGCCAGCCGATTCTAGAAGTGCATTCAGCTCTCGCCTCAATCTCAATAAGTGTTCACTTCTGCCCGTATGGTAATAAAAGCAGATCTTTTCTGCCGGGTCTTTATGCCTCGACCAGCGATTGTGACGGGAGATAATCGTAACCAACTGATAGATAGACACTTACGATGAGAACGGCATTTGCCTTCTGTTGGCCGCACGTACCACATTGCACGATGCCCTGTAACGCTTCAGTTCGCGGGCGAAAAAGAAAGCCTTCATTTTGATACCTCCGCCGACACCCTGGCGAACGCTTCGATTCGAATCTGAGATTCTACCATGAAAACGGGGCTAACCGAACCTGGCCAAACCAATTACCCCATCGACTAGCTGCCGATTCGCAAATTGCCTGTTTGGATGCCGCCTCCGTGGCGACGATATCGCCTTGAAACCAAGAGTAGCCTTAGGTGCTTTGTGATTCAGGCCCGGAGGGCTGGCATATCCTCTGCCGGGGCCGTCAGGCCCCGGAATGCGATCGATAAGCCCCCGAAGGCCCGGAGGGTCGACACCTCTTTGCGGTTGAACAACGCTTATGAGTACGCATCAGCAACTTCTTTATCACATTGTCTTCAGCACAAAGAATCGCCAACGCTGGTTGACCAATGGATTTCGCGACGAAGTATTCGCTTACATGACAGGTATTGCAAAGAATCAAGGAGGAGTCGCAATTCGCGCAGGTGGATTCTATGACCACGTGCATTTACTTGTTCGCATCCCAGCAAAGTTGGCTGTCTCTGATTTTGTGGGAACACTGAAAAGCAACTCCAGTAAGCACATTAATGACACAAGCGAACAGCTCCGAAAGTTTGGATGGCAGGACGGATTCGGTGCGTTCACCGTGAGCGTCTCTCAGAAGAACAGGGTGGTTGAGTACATTGAGAATCAGATCACGCACCATGCCAGTCACTCGTTCCAGGACGAGTATTTGCACCTCCTGAAGAAACACGAAGTGGAATACAACCCACGATATGTTTGGGAGTGATGTGTCGACCCTCCGGGCCTCTGGATCTAAAATCATTCGGTTCCGGGGCCTGACGACCCCGGCAGAGGATGTACCAACCCTTCGGGCCTGAATCGCAGCCAGGCTGCGGCGAAAACTTACTCCGGGCGGTTTGACGAACACGATCGAGCGTTGTTTCTGATCCGCACCGACGAGTTCCCGGCAGGCAGGACCAGCCAAATTCTGCGATGACACCCAATCCAGACTTGCGCGGGGGCCTGAATTGACGATACACTGTGGCAGCGATACCACATCGTGAATTGCGGTCGTCATTTCAGGCTTCGGCCTCCCACCTCCGGCTAATGCAAACATCGTCCACCGATGGCTACCTGTTTTTTCCTCCCGGGGATCCTCGTCCCATGAGCCTGCAGAATCCTCACGGCATTCCTCGCCGATCGTTTCTTGTTGCATCCGGGATGGGATTTGCCGGACTCAAGTTCGGTCGCCCGGTTCAAGCTCGAGATACCGCCGGAGCGGCCAGCTCACCCGGGACAGCGAAGTCCACAATTCTCTTCTTCCTGAGCGGCGGAGCGTCTCAC